>JBBKXO010000335.1:0-3429 GCA_037969525.1 Burkholderiales bacterium
AGCGTTGCCAGCACAAAATCCGACCATGCCCGCTGTTCGAGCACTGCAACAGGCCACGCCCCGATCAGACTGTTGACCAGAAAAACTTCGTCGGCAGCCTCCAGCCGCGCCCGGCTGATCGGCTCGATACGGCATGCAATGCTGTTCCGTCTGGCAATTTCCATCACCAGATTCCGGGTTACACCTGCCACGCCGCTACGGGATAGATCAGGGGTCGTCAATGCGCCGCCTTCAGCAATAAACACATTACAGCGGGTACCCCCGATCACGTTCCCATCCATGTCGAGCAGCAGCCCCTCGGCAATTGCCGGGTCATCCCATTCCGCGCGGGCCAGCACGTTCTCGAGCCGGTTCAAATGTTTGATGCCGGCCAGCCTGGGCTGCACGGCAAGGCGCATCGTGCAGAACCGCGCCCGGATGCCCTTCTCTGAGTAACTGGCGGGGTATTCCGGAAGTATGGAGGCTGAAATGACACGTCGGGATTGCGCATCAGCAGGGATTGCATAACCACGCCCGCCGCTGCCACGGGTAATCGTGATGCGCAGCGCACAGTCTGGCATTTGCGAGGCTATGCGCTGTACGTCATGTAGCAGATCAGTTTCCGCCGGCGGCGGCAGATCCAGCGCACGGCAATCCGCTGTCAGTTTGGCGTAGTGCTGCGGCCACAGTTCAGGAATGCCGCGGCGCATCGCCAGCGTACGAAACACGCCGTCGCCGTAGGCAAGGCCGCGATCGTCAGCGGGGAGAGCCGCGCCGGGTACGCCATCGACCAGTATCATCGCCATGCTGGCCGCCGCAGCCGGATCATCCGGCAGTAAGCCGGTGAAGGATCAGATTTTGCGGAACACCAGACTGCCGTTGGTGCCGCCGAATCCGAATGAATTGGAAAGCGCGACATTAATGTTCATCTGGCGCGCGGTGTTGGGTACATAGTCGAGGTCGCACAGCGGATCCTGGTTGACCAGATTAATCGTCGGTGGTGCAACCTGATCGCGTATGGCCAGCACCGAAAATACCGCTTCGATACCGCCAGCCGCACCCAGCAGATGCCCGGTCATGGATTTGGTCGAACTGACCGCGAGTTTCCTGGCGTGGCTGCCAAAGCAATTTTTCACCGCCGTGGTTTCAGCGACGTCACCCAGCGGTGTCGAAGTGCCGTGGGCGTTGATGTAATCGACTTGATCGTGATTGATGCCGGCATTGCGCAGGGTATTGTTCATGCACCGTACGGCACCCGCACCGTCTTCGCAGGGCGCCGTGATGTGATGCGCATCAGCGCTCATGCCGTAGCCTGCCAGTTCGCAATATATGCGCGCACCGCGTGCCTTGGCATGTTCGTATTCCTCAAGCACCAGCACACCGGCGCCCTCACCCATGACGAATCCGTCGCGATCCCTGTCCCACGGCCGGCTCGCTGCTGTCGCATCGTCATTACGCGTAGACAGCGCCCGGGCCGCACAGAATCCGCCGATGCCCAGCGGTGACACCGTCGATTCAGCGCCACCGGCAATCATGATGTCGGCATCGCCATATTCGATGAGACGCCCTGCTTCACCGATACTGTGATTGGCCGTCGTGCAGGCCGTCACCACCGCGATGTTCGGCCCCTGCAGGCCATGCATGATCGACAACTGTCCTGAAATCATGTTGATGATCGTGCCGGGCACGAAAAACGGCGATATTTTGCGCGGTCCGCCGGCGAGTACTGCGTTGTGCGTTTCTTCGATCATCGGCAGCCCGCCAATACCGGAACCGATGCATACGCCGATCATTTCGCGATTGAGGCGATCCAGATCCAGTCCGGCATCCTTCATTGCATCGATACCGGCAGCCAAACCATAGTGTATGAAAGTGTCGAAGCGCCGCGCTTCCTTGGCGGGAATGTAGCGGCTGGCATCAAAGCCTTTGACCTCTCCGGCAATCTGCGAGGTATAGCCGGAGGCATCAAAACGCGTGATTCTGGCGATACCGGATTTACCCGCAGTAATGTTCGACCATGATTCGTCGATGCCGATGCCAACCGGGGAAATGATCCCCAATCCGGTTACGACGACTCTGCGGGTGGTAGGGCGTGGCATGTTTCAAGCTGCGGGGGCAACCTGTGCCCCCGACCCAAGGATTTGATCGTGGTGGAAGGGGAAGCCCCTTCCCTGAAACTCAGGCTTTGAGGTGCGACTTGATATAGTCGACAGCCTGCTGAACTGTGGTGATTTTTTCGGCATCCTCATCGGGAATCTCGGTCTCGAATTCCTCCTCCAGCGCCATCACCAGTTCAACGGTGTCCAGGGAGTCTGCGCCCAGATCGTTGACGAAGGACGAGTCGTTTTTAACATCCGCATCGTTGACGCCCAGTTGCTCGGCTACAATTTTTTTGACGCGTGGCTCGATATTTTCCATCTACTGTTCCCTTTCGCGTTGCATGATGATATGTGAATCGATTCGCGACACTACCCACCCCTGTCTCCACGAATCGCTAGAGCCTGTAAAAGCGTGAATTTTACCACAAACCTGATTTAAAAAAACTTTTTAAAACAGCAAGTTACGTCGTGTTGCCTGACGCGGACATGATGCAGTCCGCCGCGCATTCTAGCCCATGTACATGCCGCCGTTCACATGCAGGGTACATCCGGTCATGTATGAGGCTGCGTCGGAAGCCAGATAAACCACCGCACCCGCGACATCTTCAACGGTGCCCAGACGACCCAATGGAATCTGCCCCACCAGTCCAGCACGCTGCGCATCGCCCAGCGCACGCGTCATATCAGTATCGATAAAGCCCGGCGCCACGCAATTCACGGTGATATTGGGACTGCCGATTTCACGAGCCAGTGCCCGGGAAAACCCCTCAACACCGGCCTTGGCTGCCGCATAGTTGGTCTGTCCCGCGTTGCCCAATGAACCGATCACTGAAGTCACGTTGATGATGCGCCCGTTGCGCGCTTTCATCATGCCGCGCATCACGGCCTTGGACAGGTGGTACACCGATTTCAGATTGGTCGACATGATGGCGTCCCACTCGTCATCCTTCATGCGCATCAGCAGATTGTCACGGGTAATCCCGGCATTGTTGACCAGGATGCTGATTCCGCCCCACTGCTCCTGAACAGCGGTCAGCGTGGCATCGATCTGTGCCGGATCATTGACATCCAGCGCATAACCCGCACCTTTGATGCCGGCAGCTGCCAACTCTTTGCTGATGCCTTCCGCGCCCGTGGCCGTAGTTGCCGTACCTGCTACCGTCGCACCTGCAGCACCCAGTGCCAGGGCAATGCCCCTGCCTATGCCGCGTGAAGCCCCCGTGACCAGCGCCACTTTTCCCTGCAGATTGTTCATCGCAAAGCCTCCAGTGCCTCGTTGAGGGATGCCGGATCGGTAACCGCATAGCCCTGCAACCCGCTCACGATGCGCTTGGTCAAACCCGCCAACACC
>JBBKXO010000336.1:0-3119 GCA_037969525.1 Burkholderiales bacterium
TGCACTGGGTGCAGACATGGAGGGCAGCGCCATGCACCAGACGCTGCTGGCGGCGTACGACAAGTTGTTTGCAGAAACCGCCGCCGCCGATAAGCTGATTGCCGCGCACTAGCGCCCGGCAGGATCTGCAACACCATAACTAGCGCAGGACTATTCAGCCCCACAAACTCATGGAGATACAGCGATGATGAAATTCAACAGGAAGTTATTGACAGCTCTGGCACTGAGCACGCTGATTGCCGGACTCGCGGCCTGTCAGAAAGAGGAAGGCCCGGCCGAGCGCGCCGGCAAAGCCATGGACAATGCCGTAAAAAAAGCAGGTGAAAAAATCGAAAAAGCTGGCGAAAAAATCCAGGATGCCGCAGACGACGCAAAAAAATAGATCGCCAGCAGCCCGCCGCACCACCCGCTTTCAATCCACAGTCTGCATTCGCACCAGACGCGCGGCCTCTTCGGCGCGCGCATCGTCGATCTCGCGCATGATGCCGTCCAGATCGACCGCGCCGGCCTGACGTTCGTAACGGCCGGTGAGTACTGTGCCGATCTCCAGCACCCCGCGCTGGTACAAGTCCCAGATCTCGGGGCCATAGTCGGTGGTCAGCAATTCCGGCGCATATTGACCAAAGTAATCGCGCAGATTGACCACATCGCGCAACAGCATGCGGGCGGCGTGATTATTGCCTGCCGCGTCCACAGCCTGCGGCAGATCAATGATCACCGGACCATCGGCTGCCAGCAGGATGTTGAATTCAGACAGATCGCCGTGGATGACGCCGGCGCACAGCATGCGCACCACCTGTTGCAACAGCATGGCGTGGTGCGCCTGGGCGTCCTCGGGAGTTAAGGCCACATCATTCAACCGTGGTGCGGCTTCGCCGTGCTCGTCGGCCACCAGTTCCATCAACAGCACGCCATCGAGGAAATTGTAAGGGGCGGGCACGCGCACTCCGGCCTCAGCCAGACGATACAGTGCGTCCACCTCGGCCCTCTGCCATACGGCCTCCTGCTGTTCCCGGCCATAGCGGGTGCCCTAGGCCATGGCGCGGGCCTGGCGGGAATTCTTGACCTTGCGGTTCTCGGTATAGTCGACGGCCTGGCGGAAACTGCGGTGCGTGGCCTCCTTGTAGACTTTGGCGCACATAATTTCGCCGCCGCTGCGCACCACGTAGACCGCCGCTTCCTTGCCGCTCATCAGTTGGCGTTCCACCGAGTCGATCAGCCCTTCTTCGATCAGGGATAGCAAACGCTTGGGGGGTTTCATCGACCCATTGTACGTTACGGACGAATACCGTCCCTGATCGCAACTATTCCCGCACTTTTTTCCGCACTTTTTTCTGCACTTATTTCTGCACTTATTTCTGCGTTTTCACGATGCTCATCGCCGCGGCCACCATCGAGCCCATGTCCGCCAGGTTGCCCGGCAGTATCAGCGTATTGCCTTCCTTGGCCACGTTGCCGAAGGCTTCCACGTATTTCTCCGCAACCTTGAGATGCACCGCATCCATGCCGCCGGGTGACTGTATGGCCTGCGCGACCTGTTGAATCGCCAGCGCGGTCGCCACGGCAACCGCCTTGATGGCCTCCGCCTCGCCCTGCGCGGTATTGATTGCCGCCTGCTTCTCACCTTCCGAGCGCTGGATGAAGGCTTCGCGCTGGCCGGTTGCAATGTTGATCTGCTCCTGCTTGCGTCCTTCTGACGCCGCGATCAGCGCGCGCTTCTCGCGCTCGGCAGTGATCTGCGCCTGCATGGCGTGGAGAATTTCCTTGGGCGGGGTCAGATCCTTGATCTCGTAGCGCAGTACTTTCACGCCCCAGCTGGTTGCCGCTTCATCCAGCGCCGCAACCACGGCATGATTGATTGCGTCACGCTCTTCAAAAGTCTTATCCAGTTCCATCTTGCCAATCACCGAACGCAGCGTGGTCTGGGCGAGCTGGGTAATCGCCATGATGTAATTGCTGGTGCCATAGGATGCCAGCTTGGGATCAGTCACCTGGAAATACAGGATGCCGTCGACCTGCAACTGCGTGTTGTCCTTGGTGATACAGATCTGGCTGGGTACATCCAGCGGCACTTCCTTCAGCAGGTGCTTGTAGGCGACCCGGTCTATGAACGGAATAACGACATTAAGACCGGGCAACAACGCCGCGTGAAAGCGTCCCAGACGTTCAACCACCCAGGAATTCTGCTGCGGCACCACCTTTAACGCCTTGACTATAAAAATAACGGCAACAACCAGTATGAACAGTGCAATTTCCATGTGTCCTCCTTATTGATCCTGCAATTTGCGATGCGTCAGCACCAGACTGGAACCGCGCACCGCCTTGATGTAGAGCGTGCCATCGCGCGGCATGTCGGCGGACTCAGGCTCCGCATCCCACTCCGCGCCACGGTAAAAAACCCTTGCCGAACCTTTTTCGTGCCACACCAATACTTTTACCGGCTGGCCGATGTCCAGGCTGGCATTGCCTGATTTGCCAATGCGCAATTTTTTCCGGTTGCGCAACAGGATCGTTCCCGCAATGACCGCCAGCGCGCATAACGTGAGCTGCCATGCGATATCCAGTCCCAGCAGTGCGGCAAATCCTCCCACCGCCATTGCAATGGATAACATCAGCAGATAAAACGTGCCTGTCACCATTTCCAGGCCGAGCAGCACCAGCGCCAGCACAAACCAGTAAATGTAAATTGCCATGCCCCCTCCGCTTTCCATTCGCTTAACTGCTTAACTCGTCAGACTAACAGCTTAAACAGCCGGGAACCCGGAATTAGCTGGAAATTTCCATCCGCCTGCCGTCAGACTGATAATGCTCGACTGCTGACGCGGGTGCCCTCACCCAGCCCCATCACTCAGCCCCATTACTCAGTCCGATTACTGCGGTTTGATGCCTGCGCGCTGCGCATGGCCGGGTTGCGAATTTTCGTAACCATAGGTCCGCACGTTTCCATATTATGGGTCACTGACGTGGACCGTTATGCAGCCGCGGTAGAATCTTTGCTCCAACCTTTAGCAATCGCACCGCTCACCCATGCCTGCCACTCAAACATTTGTTGTTCAGCACGACGCAGTCCACATTGCAGTCCATGCCTACGGCAATGGACCGCGCATCGTCATGTTTCC
>JBBKXO010000337.1:0-6878 GCA_037969525.1 Burkholderiales bacterium
TTCCCGAAGTCATCGCCCGCGCCATGCGCGTCGCGGCAGATGGTGATCTGTTCATCGCCATCGGTACCACATTGCAGGTGTTTCCGGTGGCGGGTGCCGTGCCGATCGCGCTGGATGCCGGCGCACGGCTGTTGATCATCAACGCCGAACCGACACAGTTCGATGATGTGGCTGACGCGGTGATTCGCGCGCCGATCGGGGAAGTGCTGCCCAGGCTGTGCACCCCGGATGTTGATTAACTGATTGATTTTATTACATTATTATTTGCGGAGAGCGATGTCCGGAAGCGCCGTGCCATATGGCACTTGACCTTCCCATGATGGGAAGCTTGAACATGGCCCCGTTTTCAAATCACACTGGGAGCAGGCCATGAACCACGGAGCAACCATGCAGCACGATCACGACGCGCACGAACACGACGCACACAAACTCCATCAACACGAACCCCATCAGCCCGCTGAACACGGCGGGTCTTCGCTGAACCGTATCGCCTGGTTGGCAACACTGCATTGCATGACCGGTTGTGCCATCGGCGAAATCCTCGGCATGGTGATCGGCACCGCGCTGGGCTGGGGCAACCTGCAGACCATCGCGCTGGCCGTGGTGCTGGCATTCGCCTTCGGTTATGCGCTGACCATGCTGCCGCTGCTGCGTTCCGGCATGTCGGTGCGCGAGGCCACGCGGCTGGCACTGGCCGCCGACACCGCGTCGATCACCATCATGGAAATCGTCGACAACGCGATCATGCTGGTGATCCCTGGCGCGATGGATGCGTCAGTCACCTCAGCGTTGTTCTGGGGCAGCCTGTTGGTGGCACTGGCGATTGCGGTCGTGGCCGCGTTTCCGGTCAATCGCTGGCTGATCGCGCGTGGCAAGGGCCATGCGGTGGTGCACGCCCATCACTGAGGGAGGCAGCATGAACATCGGGCAGGCGGCAGCGGCATCCGGCATCTCGGCGAAAATGATCCGCCACTACGAAAGCATAGGACTGTGCGGCAAGGCGAAGCGTAGTACTTCCGGTTACCGTGTTTATGCCGACACCGATGTGCATGTATTGCGCTTCATCCGCCGCGCCCGTGATCTCGGTTTCTCGACTGCCGAAATTTCGAAGCTGCTCGCGCTGTGGCACGGTCGCCGGCCCAGCGCCGAGGTGAAGCGCCTGGCGCTGAAGCATGTCGCCGATCTTAATCGGCGGATCGCCGAGATGCAGGAGATGGCGGGGACGCTGCAGCATCTGGCCGCACATTGTCACGGTGATGAACGACCGGATTGTCCGATACTGGGTGCGTTGGAATCTTAACTGGCGTTGTTGCAGGTTAAAAGAGTCTGACAGGGAGAACAGGCGGTGAATCTGTATGCGTTGGCAGCGGGGATCACTATCGCAATATATGTGGTGGTGAAGTTCAGAAAATTAAAACCGGAATAAAGAAAGTGGGTGTATCCGGTTTTATTGGCAACATTTCCGCTGTACTACTGGGTGTTCGCGGCCTACGGCGCTGACTTTGGGGCTTTGATATATGAGCTGTTTGCGGGATTGTTGTTCATGGTCCTGGCGTATGGGGCATACAAAATAAACAGTGCCATCGCCTTGCTGGTGTTGTCATTCGGTTACGTAGCCCATGCCATATACGACGTTGCCCACAATTCATTATTCATCAATCCAGGCGTTCCGTTATGGTGGCCTGAATTTTGTGGGGCGGTAGATCTGCTCATCGGGATTTATCTGTTGTTCATGGCGGTTTCACTAAGATCTGCCCAAAGCAGTAGCGCCTGACAATGGCTTTCAGTGGGCGCAGTCGCAAGAGCCGTAGGGCGGATAAGTTGTGCGCCCGCAGGAAGTCCCCTTGGGGGGCGACGTTATTCGACCTGCATAAAAACGGCGCGCCGTCTCCGGTGCGCCATTTTAGCTTGGTGCAAAACGTCAACTAAAAATGTCAACTACTGCGCGTTAGCTGGTAAATAATAAAGGATCAGTAATGCAGCAACCGTCCGATCCCAAATACGTACCTGCATTGGGCTACCACTGGCTTACCCCCTATTACGACGCTGTAGTCGGAACCACGACGCGGGAGCGCAGTTTCAAGCAGGCACTCATCAAACAAGCCCGCTTCGCCCCTGGTCAGCACGTACTTGATTTGGCTTCTGGAACGGGCACTCTGGCAATCTGGATAAAACAACACCAGCCACAAGCCAACGTCACGGGAGTGGACGGTGATCCTGCAATTTTATCCCTTGCGTCTCGTAAGGCACACAAAGCCAATGCCTCAGTGCAGTTTGACCACGCACTGTCCTACAGCCTGCCTTATCCGGCGGCACACTTTGATCGGGTGGTTTCAAGCTTGTTCTTTCACCACCTGTCATGGGAAAACAAGCAACGCACAGCGCAGGAGTTGTTCCGGGTTCTCAAACCGGGAGCAGAGTTACACGTCGCTGACTGGGGACGAGCCGACAACGCTTTCATGCGAGGGTTGTTTCTGTTCGTTCAACTTCTCGATGGATTCAAAAACACACAGGACAACGTATCGGGAAAACTCGTCACACTCTTCGAACAAGCCGGGTTTGTTGAAGTAAAGCAGCGACAAACCTTCAGTACCATCTACGGGACGATGGCGCTTTATAGTGCGGTCAAACCCAGCTAACACGGCGCGCAACCTGACTCGCTACGTCAGGGCCGTAGGGCGTAACGTCGCTTTGCTCCTTCCCCCAAGAGGACTTCCTTCGGGCGCGTCCGCCCTACAAATAACGATGCGCTGTCTCCAGCGCATCGTTTTTGTTGAGCAGCTGCAGCGTTATTTTTTCTTCACTGCCTTTTTCTTCGCCGGTTTTTTTGTGGACGCTTTCTTTTTGGCGGCTTTCTTCAGCGCCGCTTTGGGTTTCGTTCCCGCTTTCATACCTTTGGTCAGCACACCCCGCAGCCACGCCCACGACGCCGGGCCCCATTCGCGCTCGTTCTTGGCAGCGATGTGGCCGTCGTCAGCATAGACGCGGGCGACACGGCCATCAGCTGGCCCGGATTCGAGCAGCAGGTAGAGATTGCCGATGGGGGTCAGGTGGTCAATCTTGCCGTTGACCAGGTACATCGGCATGGTCAGGTTCTTCAGTAAGTTCTGATCTTTCAGCGACCAGCGCAGGAAATCCTTGCGATGCTCTTCCTCGGTCATCTCCTTTAACGGTGGCCGCGAGCCACGTGGGCCGAACCAGTTGGTGCGCGCGCGCTCATACGCGGCCTTGCGCCATTCAGCGCGTTCTTCTGCTTCGCCCCAGTAACCCGCGCCGCCGGGCGCGCAGGCGATCAGGCCCTTGATGCGCGCATCGTGCGCGGCGAGGCGGATCACCCACAGGCCGCCTCGGCTGACGCCGAAGGCGCCGATGCGATTGCCGTCGATTTCGGGACGCTTCTGCAAAACATCCAGAGCGGCCTGCCATGCCACGACCGACTCCGGGGCATGCGGGAAAGTGGTTTCGCCGGTTCCCGGCGCATCGACCACCAGCGCCGCCATGCCTTGTGACAGTGCGCCTTCGGCGTATTTTTCGCGATCCTCCTTGTACATGTCGGCGCCGCACATCACCAGTACGGCCGGCACCTTGTTGGATTTCGACGCGCCCTTGGGCAGGCGCAGATAGCCGGTGGCTTTCATGCCGTTCTTTTTGACGGTGATGACTTCCGGCTTGTCGGGCAGCAGTGCCGCAGATTTACGGTAGCAGCGCAGATAGTCTTCATACGACTGCGCCTTCAGCGGACTCATGTCGGGCGGGCAGATCGACGAGCCCGACCAGTAAGGTGACGGGAAACGCGCGAGGCTGTAATAAGACTTGCCTTGTATGTAGGCCTGGCGCGCGCCGATCTTGTCCTTGCGCGCGAGCAGGGCATCGCCTTTTTTTTCATACTCGGCAGCGACCGCACTCCACACTGGCACCCAGTCTTCATCTTCAGTGCTTTTTATTTTGGCGACGGTGTCGATCAGCAACTGCATGTCATCGATCAGGTTGAACCAGCGGCGGTAGAAGCCGCCGATGCCGACGACAAAAGGATCTTCGTCTGCGCGCATCGGCAGTGACGCAAGGATGGCGGCTTTGTTTTTGGCTTGTTGCGTGATGGCGTTCATGTCTCCCCCGAGAAATTTCAACAGTGGTGCGAGGCGCGTATTCTGGCGCACGGCCAAATTGGGCGCTATGACTTTGCAGATACCGGCAGCAGTGCGGTGCCGACAGCGACGCATGAACTGTAAGTAATTGATTTAATTATATTATTGTTATTTTTCTGAGGGCGCCTGAGGTAATCCGCTACAGCATGCGGACGCTGGCAACGAAGTCTTCCACGAGCGCGGCGGCTTGGGCCACAATGCAGCCTCATCCGGAGGAGATGACATGAAAAAAATATCTGGCGGGACCGCGGCGGACTTGCGTCGGCGTGGCGTGTTGGCAGGTGCGGTTTGCTGCGCCGTAGTCGGTTTGACGCAAGCCTTGCCTGCCGCGGCGGCCTATCCCGAACGACCTATCCGCATGATCGTGCCGCAGAACGTCGGCAGCTCCACTGACAACGTCGCGCGCATCGTCGCCACTGAACTGTCGCGCGAAACCGGCTGGCAGATCGTGGTCGACAATCGTCCGGGCGGTGCATTGCAACTGGGGCTGGAACTTGCAGTGCAGGCGCCGGCTGACGGTTACACCATCGCCTATGCGCCCATCGGTGCACTGGCCATTGCGCCGCATCTGCTGGCGAAACCACCGGTCGATGCGCTGCGCGACCTTGTGCCGATCGGGCAGACGGTCAGCGGGCATCAGATGGTGCTGACCAGCCTGAAGTCGCCGTTCAACAGTCTGCGCGAAGTCATCGACTATGCAAAAAAGAATCCGGACAAACTCACCAACGCATCATCCAGCAACGGCGCGCCGGGACACATTGGATTTGAGCTGCTGAAAACCATGACCGGCATCAGGATCGTGCATGTGCCGTACAAGGGCGGAGCCGCTGCGCTGGTTGATGTGATGGCCGGGCGGGTGGAACTGATGATGGAGGGTCTCAACTCAGCAACACCGCATGTCAAAGCCGGGCGTGTGCGCGGGCTCGCAGTGACCGGACCGCAACGCTCGCCGATTTTTCCGGACATCCCGACCGTTGCTGAAGCCGGAGTCGCAGGGTTCGTGATGACAGTGTGGCACGGCATGGTGGCGCCCGCAAAAACGCCGCGTGCGGCGATCAAGGTGCTCAACGCCATGGTCAACAAGGCAGTGACCTCGCCCGAAGGCAGTCGCCGCATCCTCGCGCTGGGTTCGGAGCCACATCCCGGGACGCCGGAGGCATTCTGGGAGCTGGTGCGCAATGATCGCGCAAGATGGGGCGAGGTCATCAAGAAGGCAAACGCAAAAATCGACTGAGATGATTGGCCGGGGTTGCCAGATACGCGCTCAGGGCACTGCTGGTTAATGGCCGTTTATTGTTTTGATCAATTGATTTTCTGACGTGAGAGGCCGAAATGAAAGCTGAAACGAGCAGGGGATGGGCAGCGGCATTGTGCGCGGCATGGGCGCTGTGTGGCAGCGCAGGCGCCGGCGCGGTGACACACGAGTTTCCGGTGAAGCCGGTGCGCTTCATCGTGCCGTTCCCGCCAGGGGGCACGGTGGATCCGCTGGCACGGCTGATCGGCGCCAAGTTGAATGCCGCGCTGGGCCAGCAGTTCATTGTCGACAACCGCACTGGCGGCTCCGGTACCATCGGCACCGGCATCGCGGCAAAAGCCAACCCCGACGGCTATACCTACGTGTTTGTATTCGACACCCACGCGGTGAATCCGGCGTTGATTCCGAACTTGCCTTTTGACACACTGAAGGATCTCGCACCCGTGATGCTGGTGGGGCGTGCGCCTTACGGGATCATTATTCATCCCTCGAAGCCATATAAAACCTTCGCCGATATCGTCAAGTTGGCCAAGGCCAAACCTGACACGCTCACTTACGGCACTGTCGGTGCCGGCAGCCTTGGCCATCTGGCGCTGACACTGGCCCAGCAGGCTGGTGGTTTCAAGATCGTGCATGTGCCGTACAAGGGCGGCGGACCGATGACAGCGGCAGTGCTTGGCAACCAGATCGACATCGGCATCGGTTCCACGGCCCTGGTGACGCCGTACGTCAACGACAACCGGATGCGCGCGGTGGCGACCACGGGCGATGCGCGTGCAGCGACGCTGCCGCAGGTGCCGACGCTGATCGAGGAAGGTTACAAAGGCGTTACTGCCTACGCCTGGTGGGGTATCTTTACGCCTGCGCGCACACCGCCGGCCATTGTTAAAAAGTTTCACGGTGAAGTGGTCAAGGTGCTCAACCTGCCGGACGTGCGCAAACATCTCGGCGAGCAACTTGGCATGGAGCTTGTCGTCAGCAGTCCTGCCGAGCTGCAGAAATGGACGGAACAAGAACTGGTCCGCTGGGCAAAAGTGATACGCGATCACAAGATACAGCCTTAGTCATATTGGCGTTTTAATCGAGGAGGAGTCCACCAATGAAAAATTTCACATACATGCTGTTTGTTGCTGCAGCGCTGATTTCCGGCGCAGTCTCCGCACAGAATTATCCGGATGGCAAACCGGTGCGCATCCTCGTCGGCTACGCGCCGGGTGGCGGCACGGATACCACCGCGCGCATCATGGCCGCGGCGCTGTCCGAACTGTGGGGCAGCAACGTGCTGGTGGAAAATCGTCCCGGTGCGGCCGGCAACATCGCCACTGAGGCTACCGCGCGAGCAACGCCGGACGGCCACACGCTGGTGTTCTGCAACATCGGCTCGCACGCGATCACGCCGGCGCGGTTTGGCAAGCGGCTCACCTACGACCCGATTGCCGATTTCGCATTTCCGATCATGATCGGTGGCATCCCCAATG
>JBBKXO010000338.1:0-27054 GCA_037969525.1 Burkholderiales bacterium
AACGGCGGCTGGCAGTGGGCAGCTTCAACCGGATGCGACGCGCAGCCGTATTTCCGGATATTCAATCCGGTGACGCAGTCGCGGAAGTTCGATCCCGATGGCTCGTTCATCCGCAGGTACGTGCCCGAACTCGGGCGCTGTGATGCCAAGTCCGTGCACGCGCCATGGCTGATGAGCAGAGATGCGCAACGCCGGGCAGGCTTGGTGGTCGGCAGGGACTACCCTGCGCCCATCGTGGACCACGCCACAGCACGAGTGCGTGCGCTCGAGCTGTACAGGGCGGTGCAGCCGTAAGCTTTACTTGCGCCAGAAAGCCGGCGTGAATACGACCAGCAACGCAAACAGCTCCAGCCGACCGAGGAGCATGGCGAATGCGCAGACCCAAGTCTGGAAATCGGTGAGTATCGCAAAGTTGGTCCCCGGACCGACCTGGTGCAGTCCGGGCCCGATGTTGTTCAGCGTGGCAACCACTGCAGAAAACGCTGTCATGGCGTCGAGCCCGGTCCAGCCCAGGATCAGCGTCATGGAAACCAGGAGGACAATCCAGACGAAGAAAAACCCGAGCACCGCGAAAACAATGGGATCAGCCACCACCTGACCGGCGACCTTTACCGGCGTTACGGCATACGGATGGGCCAGGCTTTTGATTTCACGGTAGACCTGCCGGTAGAGGATGACCGCGCGCATCATCTTGATACCGCCACCGGTTGATCCCGAGCAGCTGAGGAAGGTGCCGAGAAACAATATCCAAAGAGGCGCGAACACCGGCCACAAATTGTAATCCGCAGTGGAATATCCCGTGGTGGTGCCTACGGAAATAATATTAAACGCGGAATAACGTATCGCCGTCAGCAGGTCGGGATATACGCCGGAGCCGTAGAGCAGCATGGCGATGCCTGCGATGCTTGCGACGATGACCAGCACGAAATAGCGGGCTTCAGTGTCGTGCGCGTAAGGGCGCAGGCTTTTCGTGCGCCAGACCAGAAAATGCGTAGCGAAGTTGATGCCCGCAACGATCATGAAGCAGATGGCGACTACATCAACCGCCGCTGAATTGAAATAACCAAGGCTTGCGTCATGGGAAGAGAATCCGCCCAGAGACAGAGTCGTGAAGCTGTGGATCAGCGCATCCAGGGGCATCATGCCGGCTGCATGGTAGGCAAGGGCGCAGGCGAGGGTCAGTACGGCGTAGATCAGCCACAGACCCTTGGCGGTCTGGGCGACACGCGGCGTCAACTGGTCATCCTTCATCGGGCCGGGAATTTCAGATTTCGAGATCTGGCGTCCGCCGACGCCCAGCATGGGGAGGATTGCCACCACCAGCACGATGACACCCATGCCCCCCAGCCATTGCAACAGGGCGCGCCAGACGTTAATGGACGCTGGCAGGGAATCCAGCCCTGTCAGTACAGTGGCGCCGGTTGCGGTAAGGCCGGACACCGCCTCGAAATATGCGTCAGTAAGGGAAATATCCGGAATGGTCAGCAGCAGTGGTAACGATGCGAATAGGGCGCCGCCAGACCATACTGTGACCACCAGCAAAATGCCCTCCCGAAGGCTGAGTTCGCGCTTGTGGCGCCGGGTGGTCAGCCACAGGATCGCACCTGCGGCGAAATTGACAGCCATCGACAGCACCCACGCCTGCACTATGCCGTCGTTCAGAGCCAGCGAAACTCCGATGGGCAGCAGATGTGTAAAACTCATCGCCATGGCGATCAGCCCGAGGACCGGCGCGATTGTCAGCAGCCAGGCCATTCAGCGTCGTACGCTATGCGCGGATGCGCGGCGAGCCAGGTGGAATCCGGCTCTACTGTGCCGGGGGCTGCGGTGTGTGTTCACAGGAAGCCGACGCTGACCTGGAACAGCTTTTCGACTTTGGGCACGATGCGCTTGTTGATCGCAAACACGATCACATGGTCATCCGGTTCAATGATGGTGTCATGGTGGGCGATCAGCACCTGGCGCTCGACAGTTTTCTTGTCGCCGTCCGAATCGAGCTGGTGAGTACGCACGATGGCGCCGATGCTCGCGCCCTTGGGCAGGTCAATTTCCTCAATGCGTCGGCCGACGACTTTTGACGACTTAGCGTCGCCGTGGGCAACCAATTCCAGCGCCTCGGCAGCACCCCGGCGCAGGCTGTGCACGGCGACGCAGTCGCCATGTCGCACGTGGGCGAGCAGGGTGCCGATCGTTGCCTGCGCAGGAGAAATTGCGATGTCGATCTGGCCCGCCTGCACAAGATTGACATACGAGCTGCGGTTGATCAGCGCCACGACCCGTCGCACACCCATGCGCTTGGCGAGCAGCGATGACATGATGTTGGTTTCGTCATCATTGGTCAGCGCGCAATAGACGTCCATGTCGCCGATATGCTCGGCTTGCAGCAAGTCTTCGTCGGTGACGTCCCCGACCAGCACCAGCGTCGTTTTCAATTCCGCGGCAAGTATTTCCGCCCCCGGCCTGCTGTATTCGATGATCTTGACGTCGTAGCGGTCTTCAATGGCGCTGGCGAGCCGTCGTCCGATGTTGCCGCCGCCGCCGATCATCACCCGCTTGACGGGTTTGTCCATGCGCCGCAGCTCATGCATGATGCCGCGGATATTTTCGGTGGCGGCGATGAAGAATACTTCGTCACCGGCTTCGATCACCGTGGTGGCATCGGGAATAATCGGGCTATCGTGGCGGAAAATGGCCGCCACCCGCGTATCGAGATTGGGCAGATGTTTGCGTATGGTCTGCAGTTCCTGGCCGACCAACGGCCCGCCGTGAAACGCGCGCACGGCAACCAGGCTGACGCTGCCACCGGCAAACTCCAGCACTTGCAGCGATTCCGGAAACTCAATCAGCTTGGCGATGTAGTCCGTCAGCATCTGTTCCGGGCAGATGACGGTGTCGACCGAAAAATAGTCAGGGGAAAACATTTCCGGATGCGACAGATAATCGGCGGCCCGGATGCGGGCAATCTTGGTCGGCACATTGAACATCGTTGCCGCAAGCTTGCAGGCGACCAGATTGGTTTCGTCGCTCTGGGTCACGGCGAGGATCATGTCGGCGTCGCGGGCGCCGGCGCGTTCCAGTGTAGCGGGGTGTCCGGCATTGCCGACGACCGTACGCAGATCGAAACGATCCTGCAGTTTGCGCAACCGTACGGGGTCGGTATCGACGACAGTGATGTCATTGGCTTCAGAAACCAGGTTTTCGGCCACGGAGCTGCCGACCTGTCCTGCACCGAGTATGACTATGCGCAAGCTGAATCTCCATTGCGGACAACCGTGGCGGAAGCGATGCGCGGCGGGCGATCCGAAAAAAGCGCAATTGTATCCTGCGTTGCAGAGCAGTGCGCTGTTCGGGGACGGGTGGCTGTACGGTCTAGGCCCGTGATGCTGTGGCATAATTTGCAATCGGTGGATACGAGCTAACTCATTGACTAGAATATATTTTCCGGATCCCATTCCAGATCACGGGGCGTGCCTGCTGCCGGCTGCCAAAGCGCATCATGTGGCGAATGTGCTGCGGCTGGCGCCCGGTGCCCCGGTCATTTTGTTCGATGGCAACGGCAACGCCTACGATGCTGAAATTACCAAGTGCGCGCGCGGCGAAGTCAGCGTGCAGGTGCGCGCGCGTCGCAACGAAGACCGCGAATCGCCACTGCAGCTCACTCTGGTGCAGGCCGTATCCAGCGGCGAGCGCATGGATTACACGATCCAGAAGGCGGTCGAACTGGGAGTGGCTGCGGTACAGCCCTTGATGGCAGAGCGCTGCGTGGTGCGGCTGTCCGGCGAGCGCGCCGCAAAGCGGGTGTTGCACTGGCAGGGCGTGGTCGCCGCGGCCTGCGAGCAATGCGGACGTAACCATGTGCCCCGTGTAAGTCCACTTTTATCGCTGCGCGACTGGCTGGAACTGCCGGCGGAGGCGGGTGCCCTGCGTTTGCTGCTGGCGCCGGGGGCATCGACCGGATTGAGGGAATTACCCCGCCCTGCGGGGATGGTGACCGTACTCGCCGGGCCTGAAGGCGGATTGACTGCGGCGGAGGCCAGCGATGCTGAGCGCGCCGGATTCGTGCCGCTGCGGCTGGGCCCCCGCGTGTTGCGTACCGAGACTGCGGCAGTAGCGCTGCTGGCGGCGATGCAGGCACTGTGGGGCGATTTCTAGCGCAACGCCTTTTCGCGAACTGAGTTCTCGCATACCATCGATTCAACGACACAGTCGAAAGGAAATTACCATTCCCATCGAAAAAGACCGGAGCGCTCCCGAACTGGAAATACGCAAGCGCTCCGCAGGTCGCCCGCGACTATCAGCGCAGGATCGTTTTATCGACTGGTTCCAGTCGGTGGCACCCTATATTCACGCGTTCCGCGGCAAGGTGTTCGTGATCGCCTTTGGCGGAGAAGTGGTGGCTGACGGGCGCTTTTTCCATCTGACGCATGACCTGAACTTGCTCGCTGCGCTGGGCGTCAAGCTGGTGTTGGTACACGGCTCACGGCAACAGATCCAGGCCAAGCTGACGGCGCAGAAAATCCGCAGTCGGTTTGCCGAAAAGCTGCGTATTACCGATGACGCTGCGTTGGAAGCGGCGATGGAAGTGGCCGGCAAGATCCGGGTACAGATCGAGGCATTGCTGTCGATGGGCTTGCCCAACTCGCCGATGGCGGGCGCCCACATCCGGGTGGCCAGCGGCAATTTCGTCACGGCGCGCCCTATCGGTGTTGTTGATGGCATCGACCTGATGCATACCGGCGAAGTGCGCAAGATAGACGCGCTGGCGATCGAGCGCCGACTGAAGGACGACGAACTGGTGGTGCTGTCACCGTTGGGCTATTCGCCGACCGGCGAAGTTTTTAATCTGGCGTTGGGTGATGTAGCTGCCGCCACAGCAGTGGCACTGAAGGCCGACAAGCTGATTTTTCTGACCGAGTCCGCCGGCGTCGCGGGCCGCCGCGGTGAATTGCTGCGTGAACTGACCGTGCGCGAGGCCCGCGGACTGCTGACTCGCGGGCGCATCCAGTCGGAGGAAATGCAGGCGTACCTCCCGGCGGCGGTGCGCGCCTGTGAACAGGGCGTGGGTCGCGCGCATTTGATATCCGGGCACCTTGATGACAGCTTGCTGCTCGAATTGTTCACGCACAAGGGCGTGGGCACTCTGATCACGCCAGATCCCCTGGAGACGCTGCGCCACGCGAAAATCGACGACATCGGCGGCATCCTGCGGTTGCTCGAACCGCTGGAAGACGAAGGCATACTGGTCAAGCGCAACCGCGACCTACTGGAAATGGAAATCGACCGTTTTTGGGTGTTGGAGCACGATCGCATGATCATTGGTTGCGCCGCGCTGTATCCGTTTTCGGACGAACGTTCGGGCGAATTGGCTGGCCTTGCTGTGCACCCTGATTTTCGCGGGCACGGTGCCGGCGAGCGGTTAATGGTGGCCATCGAAAAACGCGCGCGCAGCCAGCGCCTCAAGCAACTGTTCGTGCTGACGACGCGTGCCGAACACTGGTTCGTCGAACGGGGATTTGTGGAAACCGACGTCGGTGCGTTGCCGAAAAAGAGGAAGGAGCTGTACAACTACCAGCGCCGCTCGGTAGTGCTGATCAAGAAACTATGAGTGCGCGGTCAGAGCGACCGCAATTTAAGATTAAATTTTATATTGGAGAAACGATATGGCGCGCCTAGTACAGTGTGTAAAACTCAAGCGCGAGGCTGAAGGCCTGGATTTTCCGCCCTACCCGGGTGAGCTGGGCCGGCGTGTGTTTGATAATGTGTCCAAGGAAGCCTGGAAGCAGTGGCTGGAGCAGCAGAAAATGCTGGTCAACGAAAATCGCCTCAATCTTGCTGACAAAAAAGCCCGCGATTACCTGGCGCAGCAAATGGAGCGGCACTTTTTCGGCGAAGGCGCTGATGCTGCCGCTGGTTACGTGCCGCCGCCCAGACCATAAGCAGTTGCGACGTGGTGTAGCGAAATTCAGCGTGCCGCGGCAGCCAATGCAGGAGTGAGCATGGAGTTGATATTGTGGCGGCATGCGGACGCTGAAAACCTGATGCCGGATGATGCGCGGCGGCTGACTGCGCGCGGTCGCCAACAGGCAAAAAAAATGGCGGTCTGGCTCGCCGCACATTTGCCACCCGGCTATCGGGTGATCGCCAGTCCGGCGCTGCGAAGCCGCGAAACCGCGGCGGCGCTAACGGACCTTGTGGTAATTGAGCAGGCAATATCGACCGCAGCAACGCCGCAGGGTTTGCTCAAGGCGGCAGGCTGGCCCGATGGTGCCGGCACCGTAGTTGTCGTCGGCCACCAGCCTACCCTGGGCGCCGCGGCGGCGCTGGCGCTGAACGGGGAGGGGGCGGCGTGGGGTGTTGATAAAGGTGCCATCTGGTGGATTGCACGCGACGACGATGGCGGCGTTCAGGTTCGTGCGGTACTGACGCCGGAAGCCCTGTAGCGCCTTAATCGTTGCGGTAGGAATATGGCCCCAGGTTCGCGGGTGTAGCGCGGACTACCCCAGCGCTTCTCGTTCGAAAGCTTCGACGCTGGTATGACGCACGTCCTTGCCCTTGACCAGATACACGACGTATTCGGACATGTTCTTGGCATGGTCGCCGATGCGCTCTATGGCTTTGGCGATAAACAGGATTTCGATGGCGTGCGAGATGGTACGCGGATCCTCCATCATGAATGTGATGAGCTGGCGAAGAATGCCGACGAACTCCCTGTCCACCTGTTCGTCTTGACGCACGACCTTGGCAGCCACGGCAAGGTCCAGTCGCGCAAATGCATCCAGCGCGTTGCGGAGCATGTCCAGGGCGATGTCCGCGACGTGCTGGATTTCCGAGGTGCGCGGCGCAGCCGGTCGGTCGCTTTCATAAATTGCCCGCGTCATGCGGGCAATCTTGGCGGCTTCGTCGCCGATGCGCTCAAGGTCGGTAATGGTTTTGACCACCGTCATGACCATGCGCAGATCCTTGGCCGCCGGCTGGCGGCGGGCGATGACCGTACTACATTCCTCATCGAGCGCGACCTCAAGTGCATTGACGCGATGGTCGTTTTCCATTACTTCGCGGGCGAGCACGGCGTTGCCGGTGGTGAGCGCCTCCAGTGCACGGGTAATCTGCTCCTCGACCAGGCCGCCCATCTGCAGCACCCGTGAGCGGATTTCCTCCAGCTCGGTGTCAAATTGTTTCAGCGTATGGTCAGACATGATGTTGTTCTCTGGGGGAAAGTGCGGTTTATATCAGTAAATTATGACAGTTTCGTGGCGACACCCGGACGTCGCAGCGTAGTTACCCCATCCTTGTCAGCCAGCAGCAGTACGTCGGCAGGTCGCCGAGCGAACAACCCGTTGGTGACCACGCCGGTAATCTGGTTCAGCAGCGTTTCCAGATTTTGTGGGTCGAGGATGGTCAGGTTGTGTACATCGAGTATCAGGTTCCCGTTATCGGTGACGAAATTGGCGCGCCACTCCGGTTGACCGCCCAGCTTGACGATCTCGCGCGCCACGTAGGAGCGGGCCATCGGGATGACTTCCACCGGCAGCGGGAAGCGCCCCAGCACGTCGACCAGCTTGGAGGCATCGGCGATGCAGATGACTTTTTCTGCGACGGCGGCAACTATTTTCTCCCGCGTTAACGCGCCGCCGCCACCCTTGATCATCGTCAGGTGGCGGGTAACCTCATCGGCGCCGTCGACATACACCGGCAGATCGCGCACGCCATTGAGGTCGAGCACGGCGATGCCCGCCGCCTTGAGCCGTTTCGCGCTGGCGTCGGAACTCGATACCGCGCCGTCAATGCGCCCCTTGATGAGCGCCAGTTCGTCTATGAAAAAATTGACGGTTGATCCGGTGCCGACGCCGACAACGCTGCCGGCCGGCACCAGAGCCACTGCCGCCCGCGCTGCCGCCTGTTTCAGTGCATCCTGACTCATCGCTGGCTCCATATTGCATCCGCAATCGAATATACACGAATCAATCTGCGGCCGGCATCCATCGCCTGCGGACGGCATTCCTGATAACCTTTGGGAATCAGGAATTTGCCGGGAATGATTGTGAGAAAAGCGCGAAAAGTGCAGTGCAAAAAACCATGAAAAAAATAGACTATCTGGAGCGCATACTCAATGCCCGTGTTTATGACGTAGCCGAGGAAACGCCGCTGGAAATAGCGCCGAATCTTTCGCGGCGCCTGCACAACCGCATATTGCTCAAACGCGAAGACATGCAACCGGTGTTTTCCTTCAAGCTGCGCGGTGCCTACAACAAGATGGTGAATCTGCCGCCGGCAACATTGCGCCGAGGCGTGATTGCCGCGTCTGCCGGTAACCATGCCCAGGGTGTCGCACTCGCTGCACAGCGTTTGCGCTGCAACGCCACCATCGTCATGCCGGTCACCACGCCGGACATCAAGGTCGATGCTGTGCGCGCGCGCGGTGCCAAGGTGATATTGCATGGCGATTCCTATGACGAGGCCTCGGACCACGCCCACGCGCTGGAGCGTCGTGAAAAACTGACCTACGTGCATCCCTATGACGATCCCGACGTGATTGCCGGCCAGGGCACGATCGCCATGGAGATATTGCGCCAGCACCCCGGACCCATAGACGCGATATTCGTTGCTGTCGGTGGTGGCGGGCTGATTGCCGGCATCGCCGCCTACGTGAAACGCCTGCGGCCGGAGATCAAGGTCATCGGCGTTGAGCCGACGGACTCCGACGCGATGTACCAATCGCTGAAGGCCGGGCGACGGGTCAAGCTGGCACAGGTCGGCCTGTTTGCCGATGGTGTGGCCGTCAAGCAGGTGGGCAAGGAGACATTCCGGCTCTGCCGCATGCTGGTGGATGACATGATCCGGGTCGATACCGACGCCATGTGCGCAGCCATCAAGGATGTTTTTGAGGACACCAGGGCGATACTGGAGCCGGCGGGCGCGCTGGCCATCGCCGGTGCCAAGGCGTGGGCCGAGCGCAAGCGGTCCCGCGGTGCGACGTTCGTTGCCGTGGCCTGTGGCGCCAACATGAATTTCGACCGGTTGCGCTTTGTTGCAGAGGAAGCGGAACTCGGCGAAAACCGCGAGGCGATACTGGCAGTGACGATCCCGGAAAAACCCGGCAGTTTCAAGGCGTTCTGTGAGCTGCTGGGGCCGCGTAATGTGACGGAATTTAACTATCGCTATGACGACGCGCAGCAGGCGCGGGTGTTTGTCGGCGTCCAGGTGCGCAACCGCAAGGAAACCGCACAACTGGTGCGCATGCTACGAAGGCGCGGGCTGCAGACGCTGGATCTCAGCACCAATGAACTGGCGAAACTGCATGTGCGGCACATGGTCGGCGGACATGCGCCTGGTGCGAAAAATGAAATTCTCTACCGCTTCGAGTTTCCGGAACGACCCGGTGCGCTGGTGCGGTTTCTGACCAGCATGAGCCGGGGCTGGAACATCAGCTTGTTTCATTACCGCAATCACGGTGCGGATTACGGGCGCGTGCTGGTGGGCATGGAAGTGCCGCCCGCGGACAAGGCCAAATTCAAGGATTTCCTGGCAAAGGTCGGATATCCCTGGTGCGACGAGACGCGCAATCCGGCGTACCGGTTGTTTCTCTCATAAAATATACGTATAATCAACATGTTATGAAACATATTCGGGGTTACATGGTAATGCCATGCTGCTGAACTCTAGCTGGATGCGATTGATTGCGCTGGCGGGTTGTCTGCTGCTAACAGCGCCCGCAGTCGCTGCCGGACTCGATGACGCATTTCTGGCGGCGCGAGATGCCGCGCGGGCCAACGACTTCAGGCGGTTGGAGCAGATTGCACCGCGTTTCCAGGGCCACCTGCTCGAACCCTATGTGCAGTACTGGCGATTGCAAGCCGATCTGGCGGCGCGCGAGCCCGAAGAAATCCGCGCTTATATCGCCGCTAACCGCGACACCCCACTTTCGGATTATCTGCGTCGCGATTGGCTGAAGCTGCTGGGAAAAAACGCGCAGTGGTCGCAATTCGATTCCGAATTGCCGGCACTGGTCAACGATGACCTGGAGATGGTCTGCTATGCACTGCAGTCGCGCACCCGTACCGATACGCTGGCGTTGCGCGAAGCCCGCACGCTGTGGTTCGTTGCGCGCGATCTGCCCGGAAGCTGCGATCCGTTGTTTGAGGCGCTGGTCAAAGCCCGGCAACTGTCTACCGAGGACATCTGGATGCGCATCCGGCTGGCGCTGGAAGCGGGCCAGGTCCGGCTGGCCAATGCTGTTGCAACGTATTTGCCCAAAGGCCAGGCGCCGGACGGAGGTACGCTGTCGGCGATAGCCGGTAATCCGGCGCGATATCTTGACAACGCACGTGCTGATCTGAAGTCGCGAGGCGGTCGCGAAGCAATGATGTTTGCAGCCTACCGGCTGGCGCGTAGTTCACCGCAACAGGCGGCCACACACTGGGAAAAACTTGCGCCGCGCTTTTCTGAAGAGGAGCGCTCGTATGTATGGGGCATGATCGGCTATTTTGGCGCGTTGCGACATGATCCGGCCGCGCTCGATTGGTATGCGCGGGCAACCGGCATGAGCGATCAGCAACTCGCGTGGAAGGTGCGGGCTGCACTGCGCGCCAAGCGCTGGGACGAGGTGTTGACGACGATAGAGGCCATGACACCTAAGGAGTCCGAGGATTCAGCGTGGCGCTACTGGAAAGCGCGTGCCTTGAAGGCCAATGGTCGCGAGGCCGAAGCGCTGACATTGCTGAAACCGCTGTCGGCTGACTACAGTTTTTACGGCCAGCTGGCGCTGGAGGATCTCGGCGGCTCCGTAGGCGCACCGGCGACGGCCTACAAGCCGACGGAAGAAGAAATTAGGAATATCGCTGTGCGGCCGGGTATCCAGCGTGCACTCGAATTGTTCCGTCTGGATGTACGGCTGGAGGGCATACGTGAATGGCTGTGGACGATCCGCGGCTTCAGCGACCGGCAGTTGCTGGCGGCGGCTGAAGTCGCCAGGCGCAACTCGGTATATGACCGCGCGATCAATACCGCCGACCGTACGGTGTTCGAGCATGATTTTGGCTTGCGCTATCTGGCGCCGTACCGCGACCAGCTGCGGACCGCGGCACGCCAGTTTGATCTCGATGAGGCCTGGGTCAACGGATTGATACGCCAGGAAAGCCGGTTCATTGCCCAGGCCAAGTCGCGCGCCGGCGCCAGCGGGCTGATGCAATTGATGCCGGCCACTGCCCGCTGGGTTGCAGGCAAGATCGGACTCAAAGGCTGGCATTGGTCGAAGGTCACCGAAGTAGAAACCAATCTTAACCTCGGCACTTATTACTTGCGCCATGTGCTCGACACTCTGGACGGCAGTCCAGTGCTGGCCTCCGCCGCCTATAACGCCGGTCCGGGTCGCGCCCGCGTCTGGCGCGATGACCAGGGCATGGAGGCGGCGATTTATGCGGAGAGTATTCCCTTCAATGAGACCCGCGATTACGTGAAGAAGGTGATGGCGAACTCCAGTTATTACGCCCACAATTTCAGCCAGCAGATGCAGTCCCTGAAGGCGCGGATCGGGTTTATAGAGCCGCGCGGCCGCGCCGGCGAGAAGCCGCTGGGAGACACGCCCTAGCGCTCGTGGCAGGCGGGTCGGGGGGTAGAATAGGCTGATGCAACTCACCAATATCTGCATCATCGGCGGGACGGGATTTGTCGGACGCCATCTCTGTCAGCAGTTGGCGGCGCGCGGCTATCGCATCCGTGTGTCCACCCGCGACCGTGAGCGGGCGAAGCCGCTAATTTTGCTGCCCACCGTGGATGTCGTGGTGGTGGACGTGCACAACCCAGTGGCACTGGCGGCGTTTGTCAAAGGCAGTGACGCGGTGATCAATCTGGTGGGCGTGCTGCACGATGCCCGCGGCAGGAGCGGATTCAATGCGGCGCATGTGGCACTGGCGCGTAATGTGGTTGCCGCCTGCAGTGCCGGGAACGTGGGGCGTTTGCTGCACATGAGCGCGCTGGCGGCGGCACCTGATGCGCCCAGCGCCTACCTGCGCAGCAAGGGAGAGGCCGAGCGCATCGTGGCGGAATCCGGTCTGGGTGCAACGGTGTTCCGGCCGTCGGTGATTTTCGGACCGGATGACAGTTTTCTCAATTTGTTTGCGTGTCTGGCTCGCTTGCTGCCGGTGCTGGTACTGGCGAGTCCGGGCGCGCGCTTCCAGCCCGTGTATGTCGAAGATGTGGCGGCGGCTTTTGTGCGTGCGCTGGAGGATAGCAAGAGCAGCGGTCGGAGCTATGACCTGTGCGGGCCGAAACGCTACACCTTGCGCGAACTGGTGTCCTACGTCGCCAGTACCACCGGTCATCCGCGGCCGGTTATCGGGTTGAATCGCGCGTTGTCCTGGTGCCAGGCCTACGCGATGGAACTGTTGCCGGTAAAACTGATGACTCGCGACAACCTGCGTTCCATGGAAATCGACAGCGTCTGCGACTGTGCCTTTCCCTTCGGCATTAACCCGCAGCCGCTGGAGGCCGTGGCGCCGGCTTGGCTGGCGGCATGTACCCCGCGAGCGCGCTATCAAAATTTCCGCAACATCGCAGGTCGTTGAGCTCTCCGCTAAGGTAAGCAACCCTGTGCAGTGAAATCATGAAGACTTACGTCGTTGGCGGCGCGGTGCGCGATGATCTGCTCGGCCTGCCCGTGCAGGATCGCGATTATGTGGTCGTCGGTGCCACCCCTGAGGAAATGGTCAGGCAGGGGTTCCGGCCGGTGGGCCGCGACTTCCCGGTATTCCTGCATCCGCAGACCCACGAGGAATATGCATTGGCGCGCACCGAGCGCAAGACGGCGCCCGGGTATCATGGTTTCACATTTCATGCCGCACCCGATGTCACGCTGGAACAGGATCTGCAGCGACGCGACCTGACGATCAACGCAATGGCGCGGGATGAGTCTGGACAGGTGATCGATCCGTACCACGGCGCCGAAGACATCGGCCGCGGGGTGTTGAGGCACGTCAGTCCGGCCTTTGCCGAAGATCCGGTACGTATCCTGCGCGTCGCGCGCTTCGCTGCGCGTTTTGATTTCACTGTGGCGCCCGAAACGCAGGCGTTGATGGTGCAGATGGTGCAGGCTGGCGAGGCCGACACGCTGGTGGCCGAACGCGTCTGGCAGGAACTGGCCAAGGGTTTGCTGGAGCGTACGCCATCAACCATGTTCGTCGTGCTGCGAGATTGCGGTGCACTGTCCCGCGTGTTGCCGCAGATCGACGCGCTGTACGATGCGGGGTATGCCGAGGAGGCCCTGGCAGCACTGGACGCTGCCGCGGAGCAGAGGACCGCACTGGAAGTGCGTTTTGCGGCATTGCTGCGCGTGCTGGAACCGGAAGCCGTGGATGCACTGTGCGCGAAGCTGCGGGCGCCCGCCGCCTGCCGCGATCTTGCAGTGCTGGCGGCGCGTCATGCCAACGCCATTGCCGATGGTGTCAGCCTCGACGCCGAGGGGTTGATGGCGCTGTTCGATGCGGTGGATGCGTGGCGGCGACCGGAACGCGTGACCGCTTTGGTACAGGCTGCACTGGCGGGTATCACGGATGCAGACCACGCACGGCAGCGGTTGCGGCGTGCGCATGAAGCGGCCCTGGCGGTGGATGCCGGTGCTATTGCACGTCAACACAGTACGGCTGATCAGATCAAGGCAGGCGTGGCGCAGGCGCGGCTGGATGCGCTGCGCGGCACCATAAAATAATTAATTAAAACAATAACTTATGAAAGGACTGACAATGATCGACTTTTATACCTGGACGACACCCAACGGTCGCAAAGTGTCCATCATGCTGGAAGAATGTGGCCTGCCGTATCAGGCGCATGCCATCAACATCGGCAAGGGTGATCAGTTCACGCCGGAATTTATTGCCATCAATCCCAACAGCAAAATACCGGCGATTGTTGACCCCGATGGCCCTGACGGCAAGCCCATTGCGCTGATGGAATCAGGCGCAATCCTCATTTATCTCGCCGGAAAGACCGGAAAATTTCTGCCACAGGCGGTGCGTGGTCGTTACGATGCGTTGCAGTGGTTGATGTTCCAGATGGGTGGCGTTGGTCCTACTTTCGGCCAGGTGCATCACTTTCTGCGCGCCGCCAAGGAGCCGGTGCCCTACGCAATTGAGCGCTATGTCAATGAAACGCGTCGCCTGTATGGGGTGCTCGATAAACATCTGGCCGGGCACGAATGGCTGGCCGGCGAATACACCATTGCCGACATGGCAACGTACCCGTGGGTTGCGCGCTACGAGTGGCACAAAACCGACCTTAACGATTTTCCCCACGTGAAGCGCTGGTTTGATCGGCTGACCGCGCGTCCGGCAGTGCAGCGGGGCATGGCAGTGCCCAAAATCTGACGGGAGGAGGGGCTATCGCGAGACGTCCTTGCGCGCGTAGCGTTGCAACAGACGAACGATCTCCGCCGTTTCCAGTACCGGGTTGGTACGCAGTTCACTGATGCCCACCACGGTGTTGGCCCACGCCATGTGGCCCTGCATGCGCCGCACGACACCGGGCCACTCGCGCGCGGTGTGACGTTGCGGATCCGGCAACGCGTGGCATTGCGAACAGGCGATGCTGTACATCTGCCCCGCAGCGGTGCCTAATGCCGGATGCCGGGGATCAATTTCCTTCTGCGCGTGCTTTTCCAGATAGGCGGCCAGGGTGGCGGCTTCGGCAGCTGTGGGTGCCTGAACGCCGGCCATCATGTCCGTCATCAACACACCCATGTTGCCTTGTCCCTGCATGCGCCACACCATGCGTTCAATAATGGGCTGCCATCGCGCAGCGGTATGCATCTGCGGATTGGGCAGGTAATGACACTGTATGCAATAACGCGCAGCCAATTGCGCGCCCTCGCTGCGCGGTTCGGGCAGTTGCGCGGGCTCGACGGATGGCGGCAGGATGCGTTCGAGCATGCGGCCATGGGGGCTTTGCGACCACAGGTATTTTGCCTGGGCCACAGTGGGGGATTCTGCGCCCAGCGCTGTGCCGCCGGTCAGCATCGCGGCGTATGCAAAGAGGGCGTACAGACGGTGGTAAGGCATGGCCATCAACATGATAACGGAATCCGGTGGATGCGCTACAGCGTGTGTGAGCGATCGCCATTGCGAAATCCCAGCAGCGGGGCAGTGATTCCCCGGCCGAATGCAATGACTTTGAACAGCTCCCCCATTTCCGCCGGCGACAGCAGTTTCTGCGCCTGTGCAGCCAGCGGCGCGTAGCGCCGGGTATCTGCGGCCGGAACCGCTGCGAGCAATTCGGTAACGCCACAGTTGATCAGAAACTGTGCCTGACCGGTATAGCCGAGCAGATCCAGCCCGGAGCCGGCGTGTGCGATGGCGCTGAAATCAACATGCGCGGTGATGTCCTGCAGGCCCGGCCACAGGAAGGGATCGGCATGGGCATGGTGGCGGTAGTGACACATCAGCGTGCCGCGATTGCGCTGCGGATGAAAAAACTCGTGTGCCGGGAAGCCATAGTCGATAAACAGCAATACACCGCGGTCCATGCGCAGCGCCAGGTCGGCGATCAATGCCGGCGCGGCCAGGCTGATTTCGGTTTCGTAATCTTCGGCCAGCTGGTGTGTGCTCGCAGTGGTCGTCAACGCGGCGGATGCTGGACGAGAGGCCCATGCGTATCCGTCATCGCGTGCGATTACGCCGATTTCATCCACCCCGCTCTGCTGCACATGTACGCGATGCACGGGCAGGGCGTCGAGCACTTCATTGCCAAGTACGATCGCGCTCATGCGCTCCGGCAGCCGATCCAGCCACTGCACGCGATGCGCAAGCTGTGGAACGGTAGCTGCGAGATGCGAATGCTGCCGTTCACGCAGATCGGCACTCACTTCGAGAATCAGGTAACGCTGTGGCAGGGCGCCAATTGCGGCAAGTTCGGCCAGCAGCACGGCGGCCAATGTGCCGCTGCCGGCACCCAATTCAACGATGTCGGGTAGCCCTGCGGCAACAAGCTCGGCCACCTGACGTGCCAGCGTGCGGCCGAACAGCGGCGACAACTCAGGCGCGGTGATGAAATCGCCGGCGGCACCGAGTTTACGACTGCCTGCGCTGTAGTAGCCGAGGCCCGGGGCATACAGGGCCAGTTCCATGTAGCGGGCGAAACTGATCCAGCCGCCGCCGGCCCGCAGTTCCAGATTGATCAGATGCTGCAGCCGGGCGCTCAGCTCCAGCGCGTCGGCGGACGGCGGCGGGAAGTCGGAATTCTGCTGCACGGGGGTCACCGCGGGATAATACGATAAAATAAACAATGAATTACGCAACACACCTGACGAAACAACGGACACTGGACCGCATCCCATGAGCGGTGCCTTGGCAGGTAAAACCGTATTGGTAACCGGTGGCGCGCGCCGTATCGGCGCAGCGATATGCCGGCGGTTGCATGCGGCCGGAGCGCAGGTGGTGGTGAATTATCATCATTCTGCGCAGGATGCACAAAAGCTGCTGCAGGAACTAAACGATTTGCGTGCAGGTTCAGCGGCGCTGGCGCGCGCGGATCTACTCAAGTCCGGCGCGGTGTCGCAACTGGTCAAGGATGCACTGACGGCATTTGGACGGCTCGACGTGCTGGTCAACAATGCGTCGAGCTTTTATCCGACGCCGGTGGGCGAGATCAGTGAGCAGGCCTGGGACAATCTGGTCGGTACCAACATGAAAGTGCCTCTGTTCTTGTCGCAGGCTGCAGCACCCGAATTGCGCAAGACGCAGGGTTGCATCGTCAACATCATCGACATACACGCCGAACTGCCGATGAAGAATCATCTGGTATACAGCGCGGCCAAGGGCGGATTGCTGTCATTGACCCGCGCGCTGGCACGCGAGTTGGGACCGCAGATCAGGGTCAATGGCGTATCGCCCGGCACCATCATCTGGCCGGAAGATGCGGCCTGGCAGAATGATATTGAGCGCCAGCGCATCGTCAACCAGACCGTGCTCAAGCGCACCGGGGAACCCGCCGACATCGCGGGGGCCGTAGAATTCCTGATTGCGGCGCCCTATGTGACCGGACAGGTCATAGCTGTGGATGGCGGGCGCAGTATTGCTTTGTAGTTGGTGGATTTGGAAATAATGGCTTAGTAGCGCAGTAAACAACATACGGGCAAACATGCAAATGCGGATTTCCGCGTTGCCGGAGCAGAACATCATGGATACGACAGTCATACCGCGAGTCATACACATCACTCCGCGCAGCAACCGGGAGCGCAAGGCTTCCTTTGAGTCGAACAAACTCGCCAAGCGTCTGCGCCGTATGGTCGGTCAAGCGATTGCCGATTACGACATGATCGTCGACGGCGACAAGGTCATGGTGTGCCTGTCCGGGGGCAAGGACAGTTATGCGCTGCTCGACATATTGCTGCACCTGCGCAGCCGCGCGCCCATCCATTTCGACATCGTGGCGGTCAACCTGGACCAAAAGCAGCCGGGTTTCCCGGAACATGTGCTGCCCGAATACCTGACGCAACTGGGTGTGCCGTTCCATATCGAAGCCCAGGACACTTACAGCATCGTCAAACGGGTGATACCCGAAGGCAAGACCATGTGTTCGCTGTGTTCGCGGTTGCGCCGCGGCGTGCTCTACCGTGTCGCGCAGGAACTGGGCGCGACCAAGATTGCGCTGGGACACCACCGCGATGACATCCTCGAAACTTTTTTCCTCAACATGTTCTATGGCGGCAAGTTGAAGGCGATGCCGCCGAAGCTGGTTTCCGACGATGGACGCAACGTGGTGATCCGTCCGCTGGCGTACTGCGAGGAAAAGGATCTGGAAGGCTATGCCGAACTGCGTCAGTTTCCGATCATTCCATGCACGCTGTGTGGTTCCCAGGTAACCCTGAAACGCAAGGAAGTGAAGGCGTTGTTGCAGGACTGGGACAAGCGTTATCCGGGTCGGGTCGAGACTTTGCTGACCAGCATTCAGAACATCAGGCCTTCACATCTGCTGGACCGCAACATGTTTGATTTTCACGCGGTCCGGGCGACTGGCACTCCGGTAGCGGATGGTGATATTGCATTCGATACCGGTTCCTGAGTAGATAGCAGTGGCAATCCGGAGGGGTTTGGTGGCGCAGTAGGGATTTACTGATTTGCAGGGCTTATTGTCGTAGGATACCGGCGACACAGGCCATAACTTTGGCAGTATAAGAACCGCTTGCCATAGACGGTCATCAAGCATTAGGGGAATGATTGGAATCCGGGAGCAAAAATAGTGTTCTGAATAGAGTACCTGGATCGATAGCCTGGATTATCCTTGGTGTCGGTCTGCTGCTGTCATTGCTGGCCTGGAGCGTCGCACGCACGCATAGCAACCAGATTGCTACGGAGCAGCTCAATAGTATCGTTACCGATGTCCGTGCCTCGATTGAATCCCGGGTAAATAATTATGCTGATGTGCTGAACAGTGTTCGGGCCCTGCATCAGGCGACTGCCGACAGGTTTTCCGGGAAAGTGTTCAACGAATATCTGGCAAGCCTGAATTTGGCACAGCGCTATCCCGGAGTGAAGGTCGTTATCTACGCACAACATATAACCGATGCGCAACGTGCCGAATTTGAGACTCAAGTGCGCTCCGCGGGAGAGCCGAATTTCGCAATCAAACCAGACGGCCGGCGAGACGAATATGTGGTGGTGCGTCATTTTTTCCCGCGTAACGACAACGAGGCGGTACTGGGGTTGGATCTGACTGGAGATGCGGTACGCCGTGATGCGCTGAACCGTGTACGCGACTCAGGGCAGCTTACGGCCACGGGGCCTTTGAAGCTGGTCGCGGATCCAGAACGTTACCCAGGGTTTGCGATGCGCCTGCCCTTGTACCGGCCAGGAGCCTCGACTACGAATGCTGAACAACGACGTGCGGCTTTGATCGGGGTGGTTGCCGCGTCTTTTGTGGTCATTGACGTCATGCGTGGACTGTTCAGTGAATCTTCCTTGAAGCAGGTACGCATTCGTATCCACGATGCGGGGCCCGTAGGTGAAACACAGGGTCGCGTAACATCGTCTAGTGATAATTTGATGTTCGACAGCATGCGTTTGCAGCCTGGATCGAATTCGGAGAATGTATCCAGTGCAGGTGCGGCGGAGCAATTGACGCGGGAAATCAGCATGGAAGTGGGTGGGCGGCGCTGGGACGTAGATGTCACTGCGCATTCTGGATTCGGCTCGGCGGCCCAACGCTGGCTGTCATGGGCCGTGTTGTTGTCCGGGATCGCAATCAGCCTGCTGCTGGCGGGGCTGGCACATGCCCTGCAAACATCCCGTGCACGGGCGGTAGCATGGGCGGATCGCGCAACCGCGGATTTGCGCACGAGCGAAGCGCGCTTGACGGAAGAGCAACGCCGGACCCGGGAGCTGCTTGAAGCCATTCCCATTCCCATTTTTTTCAAAGGCACGGATGGTCGATACATTGGAGTCAACAGGGCGTGGGAGGCGTTGTTTGGGTTGCCACGCGGATCTTTTATCGGCAAGACGGTGCACGATCTTTACCCGCACCAGCCGGAAATCGCCGACCGCCTGCATGCCAAGGATCAGGCATTGTGGCGCAGCGGTGGCAGTCAGCAGCTTGAAACCAGCATCACCACATCGCAGGGCCAGATGCTGGATACGGTCTATTACAAGGCGACTTATGCGAGTGCGGATGGAAGCGTCGCGGGACTGATCGGCACGATCGTTGATGTTACCGAGCGCAAGGCGACCGAACAGCGTTTCCGTGCGTTGTTCGACAACGCAGCAGTCGGCATTGTGACGACGGCTTTGGACGGCGTGATGACTGATGCCAACCAGAAATTCCTCGGCATGCTTGGCTATACCAAGGAGGAGTTGATTGGGCGGCGTATTGCCGATATCGCTATCTCTGATGACAGCGAAAATAGTTCGCACGCACCGGAAAAGTTAAATACAGTTTCCGACGCATCAACGACTGAAGGCCGGCTGATGCGCAAGGATGGACGGGGAATCTGGGCGCGCCGCACGATGTCGGCGATTCGCGGTGCGGATGGCAGCGCCTCTTACCTGGTTAACGTGGTCGAGGACATCACCGATCGCAAGCAGGAGGAATTGCGACGCACTATGGAATATGCGGTGACCCGTGCGCTGGCCGAGGAGGCGAATCTGGCCGACCAGTTTACGAAAATCATCGAGATTATTTGTCACAACATGAGTTGGGAGTTCGGGCTTGCCTGGGTCTGGGATAGCGATGCCCAGGGATTGAAGTGTTCATCTTCCTGGGGCGCGGATGCGCCGGAGTTGCAGGCATTCGTTGCCGACAGCATGCAGCGGGTAATCAAGCCCAAGCTTGGCGAGCAGGAGGGCTTGATTCGTCGCTGTTTTGCCTCCGGCGAAGCGATCTGGATTTCCAATATCGCCCCGGTGCCGGGGTTCAAGAGGGCGGATCTGATCTGGCGTGCGGGACTGCACGGCGCGTTCGCCTTCCCTTTATTGCGTGGTGGCGAAGTGGTGGGAGTCATGGAGTTTTATCAGCGCAGTGCGCATGAATCCGAGAGGTCGTTGATCGGGATCGCAGAGTCGATTGGCCGGCAGATCGGGCAGTATATGGGGCGCCGCGAGGCGGAGGAGGCGCTGAAGTTCGTCGCCGCGCACGACGGATTGACCAAGCTGCCGAACCGCATGATGTTCAACCAGCGGCTGGAGCATGTGGTGAGGCAGTCGCAACGGGGTGGCCAGGGTTTGGCGGTGATGTTTATTGATCTGGATCGCTTCAAGGTGATCAACGACACCCTCGGCCACGAAGCCGGTGACGTGTTGCTGTGCGAAGTGGCGAAACGACTGACTGAACAGTTGCGCGCCAGCGATACCGTGGCGAGACTGGGCGGCGACGAATTTGTGGTATTGATCGAGAATATCGCCAATTTAGCGTTGATAAGCAGCGTGGCTCAAAAGCTGATCAACACTTTGATTGGCGGTTTCATGTTATCGGGTGGCGAATATCACGTGACTGCCAGCATAGGCATCAGCATCTACCCCGGCGATGGCAAGGATGCGCAGACGCTGCTTAAACACGCCGACATGGCGATGTACCGTGCCAAAGAGCAGGGGCGCAATACTTTCCGTTTTTACTCCGCGCAGCCGAGGGCGGCAGCGTCCTGACGCTGAGCCCCCTGTTGCGCCGGACGCTCTTGCTTACATCTCCGCCGTGATGCCGTAGGCCTTGACGGCTTTACCCCAGCGTACAATTTCCGCGCGCATGAATTTGCTGAATTCTTCAGGCGTGGTCGGTGTAGGTTCGTAGCCTCGGGTGCGCAGCATGTTGCCGGACTCGCCATTGAGTACGGTAGTCACAGCCTTGTTCAAGGTCGTAATGGCTGCTTTCGGCATGCCGGTGGGGCCCATAAGACCGTACCACCCGGCGATGGTAAATCCCTTGTAGCCCTGCTCCGAGAGTGTAGGCACCTCAGACAATTGCGGTGTGCGCTTGGCTGTGGTCACGGCCAGCGCGCGGAGTCTGCCGGCTTTCACCTGGGGAATCGCCGCGCCCGGCCCTGAAAACAGGGTTTGCACTTCACCGCCCACGGCTGCCGCCACAGAAGGTCCCGAACCGCGATAGGGAATGTGCGTGAGTTTGACCTTGGCGGTCTGGAAGAATGCTTCCTGTGCCACATGCGCTGTGACATTGCCTGAGCCGAAGTTCAGTACACCAGGTTTGCTTTGTGCGAGTTTGATGAATTCGGTGAGGGTGCGGGCCGGTACGGCCGGGTGTACCGACATGATGTATGGCTGCTCGATCAGTTGCGTGATGGCTTCAAAATCTCTCGCCACATTGAATGTCAGTCTGGGCATCAGCGCAGGCGCTACTGCGGTGGCACCGATTTCGGCGATGACCAGCGTATAACCGTCGGGATTAGCCTGTGCAGCAATACCGGTGCCGACGCTGCCCTGTGCGCCGCCACGATTGTCGATCAGGATCTGCTGGCCGAGTGCCACGCTCAGCGCCGGCTGTATGGTGCGTGATACCAGATCGGTGCCGCCGCCCGGCGGGAACGGCACAATCAGGCGTATCGGTTTGCTCGGATAGTTGTCGACCTGTGCGGCAACTGTACTCAACGGGGTAAGCAGTGCCATGCAAACAGCGGCTGAAATATGCAGCGGGGCGATACTTCTCATGCTGGGGACTCCTCGTTGGGAATGGTGCATAAAATGGACATTACCACGAGTTTGTGGAAATAGTTGCGTCCGATGGACACCCAGAAATTTAAATAAATACTTTAAAAACAATTAGTTATCGTTGTTATGCAATGAAAGATCATCTTGTCAAAATTAGTTTGTCATGTTAAATTCTGGCACCATGATATTTGATACTGCATCTTCCATTTCCCGCCGTTCAAGATGAATTGCGCAGTCCGCCTGGTCGACATTTTTGGTAGCCAAGCTGAGGTTGCACGTCGATTTTGCCTCGATCGCGCCGTCGTCAATCACTGGGTGAAGGTGGGCTATGTGCCCGCGCGCTGGGCTATGGAAGTCGAGCAGGTTACTGGCGGCAAGATTGCTGCCATCGATGTGCTCAACGAAGCCACGGCGTGCAAACCGTTACGGATGAAATCGCGACCTGACGGTGAAAATTTTATTGATTCCTCGCTTAAAGGGAGTACCAGCATGAACTCGTTCGCCCCCGCCAAACGTATAGGTTCTTTTCATCCACCGCGCCGCACGCTGATGGGGCCGGGGCCGACGGAGATTCACCCGCGCGTGCTCACGACCATGAGCCAGCCCGCCATCGGCTATCTCGACCCGGTATTCGTCGAGATGATGGAGGAACTCAAATCGTTGCTCCGCTATGCCTACCAGACTAAAAATCCACTGACCTTCCCGATTTCGGGGCCGGGTTCAGTGGGTATGGAGTACTGCTTCGTCAATCTGGTGAAACCTGGCGACAAGGTCATCGTCTGCCGTAACGGTGTGTTCGGCGGCCGCATGATTGAAAACGTCGAGCGCTGCGGCGGCATTCCCGTCGTGGTCGAAGACAAGTGGGGCGAGCCGGTCGATCCGCAGAAACTGGAAGACGCGCTCAAGAAAAATCCCGATGTACGCCTCGTCGCGTTTGTGCATGCCGAGACTTCCACCGGCGTGCTGTCGGATGCCAAAACCCTGGTTGAGATTGCGCACAAATACAATGCGCTGACCATCGTTGACGCTGTGACTTCGTTGGGTGGATCGCCGGTGCTGGTCGACGAATGGAAATTCGACGCCGTGTATTCCGCCAGCCAGAAATGCCTGTCGTGCACGCCTGGTCTGTCGCCAGTCTCGTTTTCCGAGGAGGTGGTCGATTACGTCAAGGGACGCAAGGACAAGATTCACAGCTGGTTCATGGACATGAACCTGCAACTCGGCTACTGGGGTGATGCTACCCGGACCTACCATCACACCGCGCCGACCAATTCGCTGTTTGCCTTGCATGAGGCACTGCTGCTGATCCGCGAGGAAGGCCTGGAAAACGCATGGGCGCGGGTGCGTCGCGATCACGTCGCGCTCAAGGCCGGTCTCGAAGCCATGGGCCTGAAATTCCTCGTCAAGGAACAGCACCAGATCCCGCAGATGAACGCGGCGCTGTGCCCCGAAGGCGTCAACGAAGCCGAAGTGCGCAAACGCCTGCTCTCCGAATTCAGCCTGGAAATCGGCGCAGGGCTGGGCCCGCTGGCCGGCAAGATCTGGCGCTTCGGCCTGATGGGTTATTCCTGCCGTCCTGCCAACGTCATGCTGTGCCTGTCTGCGCTGGGCTCGGTGCTCGACGACATGGGGTATCCGGTACACGTGGGTGATGCTGAGGCGGCCGCACATGCGGCTTACTCAGCCATGCACGCGAACGAAGCGCAGGCCAAAAAGCGCAAAGCGCCGGCGATCGCCGCATAGGCTGATGATGACCAAAAAGGCCGCTTGCGAGCGGCCTTTTTTAATGCCTTCAGATCAACAGGGTGGCCAGACCCAGCAGCAATCCCATACTGACCACATCGGTTGCCGTAGTCAGAAAAATGCTCGAAGCCGTGGCCGGGTCAAAACCGAAACGCTTCAGCGTCAACGGCACCAGGGCTCCGCAGACGCCGCTGGCCACGCAACTGCCGACCAGTGCCACCCATACCACGATGCTGAGTAGCAAGGCATTGGGGTTGTGCTGCAAACTCGCGACGATGTACATGCCGAGCGCGGCAACCAGTCCGGTGAAGACGCCGTTCAGCGCGCCCAGGGAGGCTTCCTTGATGACCAGCGCGCGTTCTTTGCCCGCTTTCAATTCGCCCAGCGTCATGCCGCGCAGCGTCACCGCAAGCGCCTGACAGCCGGTGTTGCCGGACTGTCCGGCCAGCACCGGCAGAAACAAGGCCAGGATCACCAGTCGATCCACGGTGTCCTGGAAAACGGCAACCACGGCGCCGGCGACAAACGCCGTCGCGAGATTAATCTGCAGCCAGGGATGACGGAACTTGAAACTGCTTCTCAGCGAAGTCGCCAGCCGTTCCTCCTTCTCGACACCGACCATGCTGCCGACCTGGGCGGTAATTTCAAACGCCTGTTCTTCAAACATGGTCTGTCCACGCACCAGACCGAGTAGCACGCCATTACTGTCGCATACCGGATATACCGGGTAGTGACGGTCAAGCACCAGCTTCATGGCATCGGCGAGTTCCATGTCGGGCGTCAGGGTGAAGGCGTCGCTCAGCATGACGGATCTGAGCTGCACCTCGTCGTCGGCAAACAGCAGGTCGCGCATGGTGATGATGCCGAGCAGTTTGCCGGCCTCATCGGTTACATAGCCGTAAGTAATGATGGTCGTGCGCACCAGCGGGCGCAGCTGCTCAACAGTTTCACGTACCGACATGTCGGGACGGAACTTCGCGCGCACTGGCTCCATCATGCGACCGATGGTGCCCTGGTCAAACTGACGGTTGACAGTCCACTGAGCGACGGTGAGCTGGGGTACCGCATGCATCACGCCGTCGACCAGTCCGCCGGGCAATTCGGCCAGCACATCCTGGGTCAGCGCGGGGGTAAGGTCCTGCAGCACTTCGGCAATTCTTGCCGCCGGGTACTCGGCCAGCATGGCGGCTGCTTCCTTGGGGGCGCGCGCCTTTGCGGCGAGCGCAAGTTCGTGGCGATCCAGAACCGCAGCCGGATTTTTATTCTCTTGCACGATGTTCTCCCTTCGGCAATGGGCGCAGATGCGCCAGCGGAAGAGTATAGCGACGGAAAGCGCGCCGCGGCGCGACTTTGTTACGGCTTCGGTGCCGGCGGCGCTAAAGGCCGAGTCGTTGCCAGATGGTGCTGGTCAGCCCTGCCTGATTCATGGTGTAGAAATGCAGGCCTGGTGCGCCGGCCGACAGCAGGTCGTCGCAGATCCGTGTTACCACGTCGAGACCAAAAGCGCGGATCGAAGCCGTATCGTCCCCATAGCCCTCGAGCTTGAGACGTATCCAGCGCGGGATTTCGGCGCCGCAGGCATCCGAAAAGCGCGCGAGCTGGGAAAAACGGCCGATCGGCATGATGCCTGGCACGATGGGCAGGTCTATGCCCATGGCCGCGCATTCATCGACAAAATGGAAATAACCGTCGGTATTGTAAAAATACTGGGTAATCGCCGAACTGGCACCGGCCTCGACCTTGCGTTTGAAATTAAACAAATCATCCTGCGCGCTGCGTGCCTGGGGGTGGTATTCCGGGTAGGCGGCAACGTCGATGTGAAACTGATCGCCGAATTCATTGCGGATGAATGCCACCAGTTCATTGGCATACTGAAATTCGCCAGCGAACGCTGTTCCGGAGGGCAGGTCGCCGCGGAGCGCAACCAGGTGACGGATGCCATGACCCTGGTATTCCTGGAGGTTCTCGCGGATGTCGTTGCGCGATGAACCTATGCACGAGATATGCGGGGCAGCGGCGTATCCTGCTGCACGCAGATCCAGCACCGCCCGTAGCGTGCGTTCGCGTGTCGAGCCGCCGGCACCATAGGTTACCGAGAAAAATTTCGGCTGAAGTTGTGCCAGTTGCTTTGCCGTTTGCGCGAGTTTCTGCATGCCTTCCGGCGTATTAGGCGGGAAGAACTCGAAGCTGAACGTTCTGGCGAACTTTTTCTGCGATTCCATGGTTGTAAATGCGGGCCGGGGTTGCAACGGATTCTACTCCCCGGCGCCGCTTCCTGGATCAGTAACGGTAGTGATCCGGCTTGAATGGGCCGTCGACCTTGAGCTGCAGATAATCGCACTGCTTCTCGTTGAGCACACTCAGTTCCACGCCCAGCTTCTTCAGGTGCAGGCGTGCCACTTTCTCGTCAAGATGCTTGGGCAGTACATAGACCTGATTCTTGTACTTGTCGCCCTGGGTGTAGAGCTCAAGCTGCGCCAGCGTCTGGTTGGTGAACGAACTTGACATCACGAACGACGGATGGCCGGTGCCACAGCCCAGGTTCACCAGGCGGCCTTCAGCAAGAATGATCAGACGCTTACCGTCGGGGAAAATCACGTGATCAACCTGCGGCTTGATGTTTTCCCACTTGTACTGCTTCAGGCTCGCAATTTCGATTTCGGAATCGAAGTGGCCGATGTTGCAGACGATGGCGTTGTGCCGCATTTTTTTCATGTGCTCGTGCGTGATCACGCCGAGATTGCCGGTGCAAGTTACGAAAATGTCGGCCTTGTCGGCGGCGTATTCCATGGTCACCACGCGAAAACCCTCCATCGCCGCCTGCAGTGCGCAGATCGGATCAATTTCGGTAACCCAGACCTGCGCCGACAGCGCGCGCAGTGCTTCTGCGCTGCCCTTGCCGACGTCGCCGAAACCGCAGACAACGGTGACCTTGCCGGCGATCATCACGTCGGTGGCGCGCTTGATCGCATCGACCAGCGATTCGCGGCAGCCGTAGAGGTTGTCGAACTTGGACTTGGTGACCGAGTCGTTGACGTTGATTGCCGGGAACGGCAGACGGCCCTCTTTGTGCATCTGGTAGAGGCGATGCACGCCCGTCGTCGTTTCTTCGGTGACGCCCTTGATGTTCTTGCCGATCCGGGTCCACAGGCCCGCGTCTTCGGCGAACGTCTTGTTG
>JBBKXO010000339.1:0-2676 GCA_037969525.1 Burkholderiales bacterium
GTGAGAAAACCAACCAGCGGCGCAGTGATGCCCAGTTTTTCCATCACCGCCGGTGCGCCAAAGCCGACTTTCCAGCCCAGCGCCTGCTCGCCGGCAGCGATGCGCTGACGCCACAACGCAAACTGCGCAGCCATGCCGCGCGCGATCCGCGGGTCCTGCAACACCGTGCTCGCGGTCATCAGTGCGTGCGTCCGCCTTCCACCGATTCGTAACCCGCGGCTTCCAGCGAGCCGGCGCCGCTCCAACCCCACACCAGCACCACATCCGCATCGGAATTGTTCTTGAAACCGTGCCAGTGGCCGCGCGGCGTAAACACCACGTCGCCTTCGGCCGAGGGCCGTTCGCCTTCATCGGTGTACATGACGCCGCTGCCTTTCACCACGATCCAGAATTCATCGCAGTTGAAGTGGCGATGACGGTCATGCTGGGCGCCCGGCGGCAGCACGGTCCAGCCCACCAGCAGTTTGTCGGAATTGCAGGTTTTCTGGCTGATCAGGAACTGCACCTGCATGTTCACCCAGCCGTCTTTTTCCTTGAGCCCGCCGACCTTGGGCGTCGCGTCCAGGCTGGTCATGTACGGCTTGAGCGTGGTGTATTGATCCGCTTTCATTTCGACAATCCTCCGAGCCGGCGATAGGCTTCATGGGCAATCACGAAATCATTGTGATCCAGCCCCAGCCCGCGGCAGGCATTCATCATTTCGTTCGCAGCAGCCGCCAGCGGCGTCGGACTGCCCTGCTTGCGCGCAATTTCCAGCACCAGCTGCATGTCCTTCTGCTGCAGGGTCACATCGGCGAGCGGCACCTTGGGCATGTTGCCTTCCAGTATGAACGGGCCGCGATAACCCAGCACCGGTGAAGCCGCGACGCTTTTGAGTATGGCGTCCACCGCAATGCTGCGCTGCACGCCGCCTTTCTCGGCGAGGGCCACCGCTTCGCCAAAGGCAATCACCTCGACCATCAACAGCAGATTGATGGCGAGCTTCATCTGCACGGCGAGTCCGCTGGCGCCGATGTAGGTGACTACCGGTCCGATCGCCTGCATCACCGGCAATGCACGATCGAAAGCGGCGCGATCACCAGCGACCATCAGCGAGGCCTTGCCGGCGGCCAGTGTGACCGGGCTGCCGGAAATCGGCCCATCGAGCATGACGCGCTGTGCTTTTGCAAACTCGGCAGAAACCGCCCTACTGGATTCCGGGGTGATGGTACTCATGTCCACGTAGATGCCGTCTGCGCGCAGCCCGGCGAGCACGCCTTCCTTGCCCAGCGCCACCGCGCGTACTGCTGCGGCGTCGGTGACTATGGAAAACACGATTTCGGAGCCGGCGGCCACTGCGCGCGGACTGTCCGCCCAATGCATGCCGGCCGCGAGCAGCGGTTGTGCCTTGTCCTTGCTGCGATTCCAGCCGGTGACCTGATGCCCCGCGTCCAGCAGGCGCGGCACCATGCCCATGCCCATGGCGCCGAGCCCGATAAATCCGATGTTCAATCGCGTCTCCTGATTGTGCCGCAGGCCGGATTAATTATTAACGTGTGCGGCGTGGCTGCGGCGCATGCCTAGCGGTGCAACAGCAATAACTCCAGTATGCGCTGGTAAATTTTGTGCAGCACCTCGACTTCCGCCACCGGCAGGCATTCGTTGACCTTGTGGATGGTCGCGTTGGTCGGCCCGCATTCGACCACCTGGGTGCAGATGTCGGCGATGAAACGGCCATCGGAAGTGCCGCCGGTGGTGGAGAGTTCAGTGGTCACGCCGGTGACGTCTTTGATCGCCTGCGCCACGGCATCGACCAAGTCGCCTTTTTGGGTCAGGAACGGCCGCCCGTCCTGGCGCCACTCGAGGTCGTACTGCACGTCGTGCTTGTCGAGTATGCCGTGCACCCGCGTCTGCAAGGATTCGACCGTGCTTGCCGTCGAGTGACGGAAATTGAACTGCACGCGCGCGCTGCCGGGGATCACGTTGTTGACGCCGGTACCGGCATTGAAATTGGAAATCTGCCAGGTGGTCGGCGGAAAATATTCATTGCCGCGGTCCCATTCCGTGGCCGCCAGTTCAGCGATTGCCGCGGCGACTTCGTGAATCGGATTGCGTGCCAGCTGCGGATAGGCGACATGGCCCTGCACGCCGTTTACCGTGAGGATGCCGGTCAGCGAACCGCGGCGGCCGTTCTTGATCATGTCTCCGAGTTGTTTTACCGAGGTCGGCTCGCCGACGATGCAGTAATCGAGTTTTTCGCCGCGGCGTGCCAGCGCTTCGACCACGCGCACCGTGCCGTCGGTGGCGGGCCCTTCCTCGTCGGAGGTGAACATCACCGCCAGCGAACCCGGATGTTCGGGGTTGGCCTTGATGAAATCGCGCAAGGCCACCACGAAGGCGGCGATCGAAGTTTTCATGTCGGAAGCGCCGCGACCGTGCAGCACGCCATCCTTGATGGTCGGCGTGAACGGATCAATCTGCCAGTTTTCCACCGGCCCGGTGGGTACGACGTCGGTATGACCGGCAAAACACACCAGAGGTGCAGCACTGCCGCGGCGCGCCCACAGATTGGTGACGCCGTTCATGGCGATGATTTCACACTCGAAACCCAGCGGCTTCAGTTGCGCCATCACCAGGTCCAGACAGCCGGCATCATCCGGCGACACCGAGCGGCGCGCGATCAGTTGTTGGGTCAGT
>JBBKXO010000340.1:0-4955 GCA_037969525.1 Burkholderiales bacterium
GGATATTGTCGACCACCACGTTGGCCATCGCACCGCGCAGTTCAGTAATCGCGCTGCCGGTGTGCGGGGTCATCACCACGTTCTGCATTTTGAGCAGATCGGCATGCGGTCGCGGCTCGTTTTCATAAACATCGAGTCCGGCGCCGGCGATGCGCTTGTCGTGCAGTGCGCGCACCAGCGCCTCTTCATCAACGATGGGGCCGCGCGCGGTGTTGATCAGATAGGCACCGGGTTTCATGCGCTTGAAGGCGGCGTCGTTGAACAGATGGCGTGTTTCCGGGATCAGCTTGGCGTGTATGGACACAAAATCCGCATCGGCCAGCAATTGCTCGAACGACACCCAGGTCAGTCCCAGTGCCTGCTCGTCGGCGGACGTCAGCCGTTTGGGATCATGGTAAATGATCTTGAGCTTGAAGGCGCGGGCGCGGGCTGCCGCAGCACGGCCGACGCCCCCCATACCGACGATGCCCAGCGTCTTGCCGGTAATGCCGCCGCCTTCCATGTAGCAGGACTGCGATCCGGGAAAAGTGCCGGCGCGCAACAACCGGTCGCCTTCGGTGACACGGCGCACCAGTGACAGCAGCAGCGCCCAGGCCAGATCGGAGGTTGCATCATCGAGCAGCAGTGCTGGGATTACCGTAACCGGAATCCCGAGTTTGGTGGCCGCCGCAATGTCGATGTCGGCCGGGGTGATGGTCATCGACGCCACAGCCTTCAGCTGCGGATTGGCCTGGATGACGTCGGCCGTGACATGGTCATGCAGCAGACAGAACAGGATGTCGTTGTCCTGCGCGGCGGCGATCAGTTCCGCCTGAGTCATGATGTGCAGCGGGTCCATGTTCATGCGTACATCGGCCACTTGTTTCAGGCGATCAATGGCGCCCTGGGCAACCGGTTGGGTGATGTAGATGCGAGGGCGTTGTGACATTATTTGTAAGTGTTATTTGGATTGGTTGCAGAGCACGCAGGCGTATTCTTCAAGCATTTTACGGGTGGTGCCGATCGCACCGTGCTGGCGTTTGTTGTATTCCTCGCTTTCCAATTCGGTGCGGAAGGAATCATTCAACCGGTTGATCATGTTGAACATGCCGCAGGCCAGTGAAATTTCAACAATTTCCGCATCATTGAAATGTTCCCGCAGCGCATTCCAGACTTTGTTGTCACGCTTGGCGGTGTTTAAAGTCATTGCTTCCGACCAGGCGATGGCGGCTTTTTCCCTGTCCGTGAACAACGGACTCGCTTGGTAATCGCCTTTGAGGGCGTCGAACTCTTCGTTTTTCAGACCCAGTGCTTGACCAAGCACGTAATTGTGCTCCGTTCAATACTTGCATTCGTTGAGGGTGGAGGTTTTCAACACGGCTAGATTGCGCAGCCGCACGTCAGAAACCGCGCCGGCATCGGGTTGGCGCACTGCGGCGATGAACGGCATGATCCAGCGCGCCACATAAGGGCTGTGCGCCAGTATGCGTATCAGGTTGGCGGTGCGGCCAAGCATTTTGTTCGAGGCTTCGAACAGGTCCTTGGCCGGGCCTTTGGCTTCTTCATCGGTAATGCCGCGCAGTCTTTGGGTCATGTCATCCTCACGTGTTGTTGTGAAACAGAATCCGCCGCCATCCAGCGCACCACGCCGGAGACGCCGTCAACCGAAACCATGGCGCCTTCGGGTATGCGCTGGGTGGCATTGTCGGCACCAAGCACCATGGGTATGCCGCGTTCACGGGCGAGCGAGGCGAGGTGGGAAGTGCTGCCGCCCAATTCGGCGACCACGCCGGCCACCCGCTGCAGGATCTGCGACAGCGCGGGGCCTGCCATCTTGGTGATCAGCACTGCGCCGGGAGCGACGCGCGAGAGCTCGCATTCGCAGTTGATGACGCAGGCCGGCCCCGAAGTCCATCCGGCGCCCGCCGGCTGTCCGCGCAGATGCGGCTGGCGCAGCCAGATTTCATCGGCGACATATTCATGCTCGGGTTCGAGATGCAGCGGACGCGACTGCAGCATCTTGAAACCCGCAGCATCCATGGCCCATTCGATTTCAACCGACATGCCCATGATTTTTTCGATTTGCAGTACGTATTGCCCGAGTTCAGTCGCCTGCGCTGCTGTCAGGCAGGGATCAGCGACTTTGCGGTCGCGCGGTGCGTAGGCCGGGCGGTGGGCGCAGCTCAGCGCGTGATACTGCGTGGGCGCCGCCACGGTTTCCTTCAATCCGGCGTTGCGGTCCAGCACATAACGGTCGGGTGTCACTTCGCCCTGGGCAATGGCTGCGCCCAGACCCGGCGTGGCGTTGATCAGCATGTCGCCGCCTGCCGTGTGGCTCAGTGCGCCGCCTGCGGCACGTGCCTGGACCAGCGGCTGGAGGATCAGGCCCATCGCGGTTTCCGCCGGGTCGATGTCGTGGGTCGCCATGTAGCGCAGCGCACGGGTCATCCACAACGCGGCCCAGCACGAGCGTACGGCGATGAGGAAATCGGTTTCGTTGTCGAGGTCGAGAAAACTCTCGAACTGTCCGGCAAAGCTGGAACCGTAGCGGTCCTCGACCAGCGCCGAGGAACGCACCACCAGCGGTGTGCCCGATTGGGCGACCAGTTGCCGCCACGCGGTTAGCAGTTGCGCTTCGATCTCCGGCGCGATGGGTTTGTCCATCAGGCCGAGTTTCATGTCGAGTGCATAGCGGCGTGCCTGCGGGCTGCTGTCGGCGGCGAATACACCGCGTGCCGCGGCTTCCAGTCCGAGATGGCTGATCTGCAGGCGGTAGGCTTCGGCATCGATGCAGTAGCCGCCGGGCGTCGGCAGTCCAGCCTGGCACAACGTGGCGAGATTGGCGCCCTTGGGGCCGAAGCGATCAGGGTTCTTGGCGTCGGTATCGGATAGGGGTATGACGAGTCGGTTCATGTTTGTGCTCAGTTGGTGCGGCCGTCGATGACGATGCGCAGTACGCGGCCGGGATTACGTTCGTATTCTTCAAAGGCTTCCGCGGTACGCGCCAGCGGGTAAGTGGCTGATACGAAGCCGGCAACATCGATGTCGCCTGAGGCGACGAGGGCGATCGACGGTTCCATGTCAGCGGGCATCAGCGCGCGCGAGCCGATGATGCTGATTTCCTTGTAGTACAGCGGAAAGGTGGAGAAAGTCGGACAGCAGGCGTGGCTGACGGCGTACGGCGAAAAACGGCCGCCGGGGCGCAGCATGTCGATGCCGGCCTTGAGAGTGGCATCGCCGCCCACGGTGTCGATGACCACATCCGCGCCATCGCCGCCAGTGAGTCGCAGGACTTCGTCCAGCGCCTGCTCGGCACCGGTGTCCAGCGCATGGTGCGCACCCATGCGCATGGCCATGTCGAGTTTCCATTGGCTGCGCGAGACCACGATCACCGGGCTGGCGCCGCTCAGCGCGGCGAGCTGCGCATGCAGCAAGCCGGTGGTGCCCATGCCGAGCACGACTACGGACTCGCCCTTGGCGATGCCCAGGCGTTGCTGCGCGTGGCGCACGGTGGCCAGGGTTTCGATCAGCGTGGCGTCCGCCAGTGGCAGTTGCGCGGGCAGGGCGTGCACATAACGTTCCGGCAGGCAGACGAATTCACTCAACGAGCCGTCGACCTCGCGGCCGAACAGTCCGGCGTTGCGGCATAAGTGCCGGGCTTCGCGCCGGCAGGAATCGCAGTGGCCGCAGGAAATGATGGGATTGATGATCACCGGCTGGCCCGGCTTGAATGCCGTAACGCCCTCGCCAGTGGTTTCGATGGTGCCAGTGGATTCGTGGCCGAGGACCACCGGGTAGCGCAGCCCCGGGTGTTCGCCGGTGTAGATGCCCAGATCGGTATGGCAGACCGCGGTGGCGGCCGTTCGTATGAGCACTTCACCCGGCCCCGCCACGGGCAGCGGCCGCGAGACGAACTCAAAACGCCGCGGCGCCTGCAGCGCCGCAGTTTTCATTGATGCAGCCATTGCCGGACCCGGGAAAGAATTATGGTCATGGAGAACAACGGGCCGCGCAGTCGCGCCACCCGCAGAAAAAAGCGGCCGGGGGCGCGAACGCCCGCCAGCCGATGGTCATGCAGCGCCGGATTAATGGCCCGGCAGCTTGCCGAAATTGCAGTAGCCCGGCATCGGATCGACGACGGTGATCTGTTCGACCGGGAAGTTGGATACGATTTCAATGCTGTCCTTGTGCACGATCAGCATTTCCTCAATGCGCACGCCCCATTCATGAGTTTTGCCATGCTGGGTCTCGAGCGCGAACACCATGCCTTCCTTGATCTCGATCGGGTGGTCCAGCGACCAGATGCGCGAGATGACCGGCTGGTCGTACTGCGCGAGGCCGAGGCCGTGGCCCCACAGATTGGCTGCGGCCTGGTCTTCTTCTTCGTAGCCCCAGGTTTCCTTGGCGGATGGCCATTTCATGGCGATGTCGCGCGTGGTGACGCCAACCTTCACCGCCTTGATCGAGTCATACAGCCACTTCAGCGCGGTGGCGTAGTAGTCCTTCTGCTCCTGGTTCGGCTCGCGGCCGACCATGTAAGTGCGGTAGTAGCAGGACTTGTAGCCGTTCCAGGTCAGCGCAGCCAGATCCATGAACACCATATCGCCCGGTTTGATGATGCGGTCGGAGAAGTTGCGCCAGTTGGGCCAGGTGTTGAGCCCGGAGGAGACGATCACGTCCTCGACGTCTTCCATGCCGGGGATGTCGTAGAGGAATTTCATGATGTGCGCGGTCAGCTGGTTCTCGGTGAGACCGGGCTTGAGGAATTTCATGAATTCCCAGTGTGCAGCGTCGCCGATGGCGCCGACCTGGCGCATGCACTCGTGCTCGTCCTCGTTCTTGACGGCACGCGCTTCCATCATCGGCGTCATGCCGTCGGTCCAGTCGATCTTCGAGTCCTTGAAGATCTGGATCATGTTGATGTCGATGAAGTCGACGCCGAGTTTCTGGCCATCAACGCCGGCTTTCTTCATTTC
>JBBKXO010000341.1:0-8394 GCA_037969525.1 Burkholderiales bacterium
TCTTGATCTGCATGGCATTGGTTGCGACCGCGATATCAGCGATGGTTGTATCCTCGGTCTCCCCCGATCGGTGCGAAATCACTGCAGTGTAACGGGAGCGCTTGGCCATTTCGATGGCCACCAGTGTTTCGGTCAGGGTGCCGATCTGATTCACTTTGATCAGAATGGAATTGGCGATTCCCTGTTCGATTCCGCGTTGCAAGTACTGCGTATTTGTGACAAACAGATCATCGCCAACCAGTTGCACTCGCTTGCCCAGCTTGTCGGTCAGGATCTTCCAGCCGTCCCAGTCGTTTTCCGCCATGCCGTCTTCGATGCTGATAATGGGGTATTTATCGACCCAGGCTGCCAGGTAATCGGCAAACTCCGGCGCCTTCAGTGTCAGTCCTTCGGAACTCAGCGTGTATTCACCGTCCTCGAAAAACTCCGAACTGGCGCAGTCCAGGGCCAGTGCAACATCTTCGCCCGGAAGATAGCCCGCAGCTTCGATTGCCTCCATGATGAGCTTGATCGCCGCCTCGTGCTTGGGCAGGCGCGGCGCGAAACCGCCCTCGTCGCCAACGGCTGTTGACAAGCCCCGGTCGGAGAGCAGTTTGCGCAGTACATGGAAAACTTCAGTGCCGCAGCGCAATGCCTCACGGAAGCTTGTCATGCCCACCGGAACTATCATGAATTCCTGCATGTCCAGTCCGTTGTCGGAATGCACGCCACCATTGATGACGTTCATATTGGGCACCGGCATGGCCATGGCGCCGGCGCCTCCCAGATAGCGGTGCAGGGGCAGCCCGGATTCCTCACCAGCCGCACGCGCCACCGCCAGTGATACTGCCAGTATTGCGTTCGCGCCGAGTCGCGATTTGTTATCGGTGCCATCAAGGTCGATCAGCGTGCGATCTACGAACGCCTGCTCCGTCGCGTCCACGCCGATCACAGCCTCACAAATCTCGGTGTTGATATGTTCGACGGCTTTCAGCACGCCCTTGCCGCCATATCGCGACTTGTCTCCGTCACGTAGCTCCATGGCTTCCCGACTGCCGGTAGAGGCGCCGGAGGGCACGGCTGCTCGCCCGAGTATTCCCGACTCCAGCAATACGTCGGCCTCGACGGTTGGATTGCCACGGGAATCCAGAATTTCCCTGCCGATTACATCAACAATTGCGCTCATCGCCGATTCCTGAGTTGTTCAATCATTTACAGTTTGTTTTCCGCAAAACCTTCATGCTTGACCAGCGCATCCACCGCGGCCAGCGTTTTCAGCAGAGCCTTCATGTGCTTCAGGGGCCAGGCATTGGGTCCGTCGGACAGCGCCTTTTCCGGCTGCGGGTGTGTCTCCATGAACAGGCCAGAAACGCCGCTTGCAACAGCGGCGCGGGCCAGCACCGGAACAAATTCGCGTTGCCCCCCGCTGGTCGTACCCTGCCCTCCGGGCAGCTGTACCGAATGCGTGGCGTCAAACACCACCGGACAGCCGGTATTGCGCATGATCATCAGCGAGCGCATGTCGGACACCAGATTGTTGTAACCGAAAGAAACTCCGCGCTCGCAAACCATGATGTTGTCGACACCACTGGCGGCGCGTGCCTTGTCAACGACATTGACCATGTCGCCGGGCGCCAGAAACTGGCCTTTTTTGATGTTGACCGGTTTGCCTGAAGCGGCTGCTGCAGAAATAAAATCAGTTTGCCTGCACAGGAACGCCGGGGTTTGCAATACGTCAACGCTCGCCGCCACTTGTGCGATCTCGTCAATTGCATGCACGTCGGTTAATACCGGTACTCCGATGGTCTTGCGAACGTCGGCCAGAATTTCCAGTCCCTTGTCCATACCCAGACCGCGGAACGATTTGCTGGAACTGCGATTGGCCTTGTCGTAAGAGGATTTGTAGATAAAGGGTATGTTCAGTTCTGCGCAGATGCGTTTCAATTCACCTGCAGTGTCCAACGCCATATCGCGTGATTCAACTACACAGGGTCCGGCGATCAGGAACAGGGGCTGGTCCAGCCCGATGTCAAATCCGCACAATTTCATAAGGTGGCCTTGTTGCTAACCTGTCATGCCTGCAACGACCTGCGGAGCCCCTGCAAGAGCAACTGGTTTGGCGGGCCGCTCACTTTTAGCGCGGACGAGGGCCGCTTCGACGAAAGAGTTGAATAGCGGGTGTCCGCCGCGCGGGGTCGAAGTGAATTCGGGGTGAAACTGACAGCCGACAAACCAGGGATGTCCCGGGATTTCCACCATTTCGCAGAGCTCACCCGTCAACGACCGCCCACTGACGCGAAGCCCGGCATCCTCCAGGCGCTGCAGGTAATGGTTATTGACTTCATAACGGTGCCGGTGTCGTTCTACTATTTTGTCGGCACCGTAGATTTTGCGCACCAGCGATTCCGCCTGAAGCTGGCATTCCTGCCCGCCCAGTCGCATGGAGCCCCCAAGGTCTGACTTGGCAGTGCGGCGCTCGATTCGACCGTCACGATCCTGCCACTCGGTGATTAATGCCACCACCGGATGCGGCGTATCCGGATCGAACTCGGTGCTATGGGCTCCAGGCAGATCGGCCAGATTGCGTGCGCATTCAATGACAGCCAGTTGCATACCCAGGCAGATGCCGAGATAAGGAACTTTATTTTCACGCGCGTAACGTATAGCCTGGATTTTTCCTTCAACACCGCGCTTGCCGAATCCACCTGGCACGAGTATGGCATCCATTGCGTCCAGGCAACCGGTGCCGTTCTTCTCAATGTTTTCGGAATCAACGTAGTTGATGCGGATTTTTGAAAAGGTATGGGCTCCAGCATGAATCAGCGCTTCCGACAGCGATTTGTAAGATTCGGTCAGGTCGACGTATTTTCCGACTAATGCGATGCTTACTTCATGCTTGGGATTCTGTATGGCGGATACTACCCGTTCCCAGCTCGACAAATCGGCGGGCTTTGGCGTAATGCCCAGCTTGTTGCAGACGATGTCATCGAGGTTCTGCTGGTGCAGCATGCCGGGTATCTTGTAGATACTGTCGACGTCAACTGCGGATATCACTGCATCAACGCTGACATTGGTAAACAGCGCTATTTTTCGCCGCTCGCCCTCCGGCAGCGGCCGGTCAGCGCGACACAACAAAACATCGGGCTGAATGCCGATCTCGCGTAATTCCTTGACTGAGTGTTGTGTGGGCTTGGTTTTGATTTCGCCAGCAGACGCAATATATGGCACCAGCGTCAGGTGGACATAGCAGGCATTGTCGCGCCCGTCTTCAATACCCATCTGGCGGATGGCCTCAAGAAACGGCAGCGACTCAATGTCACCTACCGTGCCGCCAATTTCCACTAAGGCAATCTCGGCATCGCCTGCCCCGCGCCGGATGTATAGTTTGATCTCGTCGGTGATGTGCGGAATGACCTGCACGGTGCCGCCAAGATAATCACCACGGCGCTCTTTCTTGATGACGCTCTCGTAAATCTGGCCGGTCGTGAAATTATTGCGCTTGCCCATGCGGGCAGAGATAAAACGCTCGTAATGGCCCAGATCGAGGTCGGTCTCGGCGCCATCTTCGGTTACGAATACTTCGCCGTGCTGGAAGGGGCTCATCGTGCCCGGATCCACATTGATGTAGGGATCCAGTTTGAGCATCGATACCCTGATGCCGCGGGACTCGAGGATTGCGGCGAGGGAAGCGGCAGCGATACCTTTGCCAAGTGAAGAAACTACACCACCAGTGACAAAGATATATTTGGTCATCTCATATAAGCCAACGTTTCCCTATTTTATCGTAATTCCCGTCATCTTCCAATCAAGATGTCTTGCCTTCGCGCGCGAGATACAGCCAGGTCTCGACCACCGAATCAGGATTGAGTGAAAGGCTCTCAATGCCCTCCTTGACCAGCCATTCGGCAAGATCAGGGTGATCGGACGGCCCCTGACCGCAGATGCCCACGTATTTATTGGCCTTGCGGCAGGCGGCGATTGCCAGATGCAACATGTGTTTGACTGCAGGATCACGTTCATCGAAGCCATCGGCAATCAGGCCTGAGTCGCGGTCCAGGGCCAGAGTCATCTGGGTCATGTCGTTCGAGCCGATCGAGAATCCGTCGAAATGCTCAAGAAACTGGTCTGCGAGTATTGCATTGGAGGGGATTTCACACATCATGATGATGCGCAGGCCGTGCTTGCCGCGCTCCAGGCCGTTGTCGGCCAGCAGTTTAATTACTTTCTTCGCCTCATCCAGAGTCCGAACGAAAGGCACCATGATCTCGATATTGGTCAGCCCCATTTCTTCGCGGACTTTTTTCATGGCCCGGCATTCGAGTTCAAAACAGGCTTGGAATGACGGCGAAATATAACGCGAGGCGCCGCGGAACCCGAGCATCGGGTTTTCCTCATGCGGCTCGTAGCGTGAGCCGCCGGTCAGACTGGAATACTCATTGGATTTGAAGTCCGACAACCGCACAATCACGGGTTTCGGCCAGAATGCTGCGCCGAGTGTAGCCACGCCTTCTACCAGCTTTTCGACATAAAAACTCACCGGATCGGCGTAGCCGGCGCTGTGCTCTTCAACAGCAACTTTGAGGTCCGCACTCAGATCGGGATAGGCCAGGACAGCCTTCGGATGTACGCCGATCATCCGGGCAATAATGAATTCCAGCCGGGCCAGGCCGACGCCCTCGTTAGGCAGGCGTTGAAATTCGAACGCCAGTTCGGGATTGCCGACGTTCATGGTGATCTTCACCGGCGACTTTGGCATACTCGACAGCCTCAGATCGATAACCTCGGTCTCAAGTTTGCCGCGGTAAACGAATCCGGTGTCGCCTTCTGCGCATGAAACCGTCACTGCTTTGCCTTCTTTCAGCACATCGGTCGCGTCGCCGCATCCAACGACCGCGGGAATTCCCAATTCACGGGCAATGATTGCGGCATGGCAGGTGCGGCCGCCGCGATTGGTGACTATCGCTGACGCCCGTTTCATCACCGGCTCCCAGTCGGGGTCCGTCATGTCGGTCACCAGCACGTCGCCCGGATTGACGCGATCCATTTCACTCGCGCTTTTGACCAGCTTGACCGGGCCACAGCCTATGCGTTGTCCGATTGCCCGGCCGGTGGCTAGCACTTCCGAGCGTTCTTTCAGACGATAACGGCGCAATGTATCAACCTTCTCGCTGGCTTTCACGGTTTCGGGCCGCGCCTGCAGGATGTACAGCTTGCCGTCGTTGCCGTCCTTGCCCCATTCGATGTCCATTGGGCGCTGGTAGTGATCTTCGATGATCATCGCGTAGCGTGCCAGTTCAGTGACTTCGGCATCGGAAATCGAAAAGCGTCGCCGTTCGGCTTCCGGAACATCGATGGTCTCGACGGACTTTCCTGCCTGGCGGTCATCGGTAAACACCATGCGCAGCGCCTTGGAGCCCAGCCCGCGCCGCAAAATGGCGCTTTTACCTTCCTTCAGTCCGCGCTTATAGACATAGAATTCGTCCGGATTGACCTGTCCCTGCACCACGGTCTCGCCCAGTCCGTAAGCAGATGTGATGAAAACAACCTGATCAAACCCGGATTCCGTGTCCAGCGAAAACATCACGCCGCTGGACGCCTTGTCGCTGCGTACCATGCGTTGGACGCCGGCGGACAGAGCCACTTCGTCGTGGGTGTAACCCTTGTGTACGCGATAGGAAATGGCGCGGTCGTTGTAGAGTGACGCGAATACCTGCCGGATTGCGTCCCGCAGGTTATCCAGGCCATGCACATTAAGATAGCTTTCCTGCTGTCCGGCGAAGGACGCGTCGGGCAAATCTTCGGCGGTTGCTGATGAGCGCACGGCAAAGGTAACACCCGGACCGGAATCCTTGATCAGCTTGTCATACGCCACTGCTATGGACTTGCTAAACTCTGCGCTGAAGGGCTGCTCAACGATCCAGCTGCGGATTTCACTGCCGGCCGCCGCCAGTGCCTTGACGTCGTCAGCATCAAGTTTGGCGAGACGCTGTGAAATCTTTGCAGCCAGGTTATTTTGAGCGAGGAACTGCCGGTAGGCGTCAGCAGTTGTTGCAAAACCGCCTGGAACCCGCACACCTGTCCCGGCCAACTGGCTGATCATTTCTCCAAGGGAGGCATTTTTGCCGCCGACACGCCCCACGTCATCCATGCGCAGCGCGTCGAGTTCAATAATCAGTTCTTTCCCGCTCATGCCGGTTTCCTTGATTGTAAGCAACGTCAAAAGGCGATATTTTACCGAATCCCAACACCGGTTCCGAGCATGAACTCATTCCGCACTGCATTTTTCGTATCTGACCGCACCGGCATTACCGCCGAAATGCTCGGCCACAGCCTGCTGACCCAGTTCGACGGCGCACGTTTGAAAGAAATTACGGTGCCTTTCATTGATTCTGCGGATAAAGCTCACGCTTTTGTCAATCGGGTCAATGCGGCCGGTACGGCGGACGGCGTCCGTCCCATAGTCATCAGTACACTGGTTAATACCGAAATAGCCGGCATTGTGGCCACTGCCAAGGCCCTGTTTCTCGATTCATTTGAGATTTTTATAGCTCCACTGGAAAAAGAGCTGGGTATCAAGGCATCCCACGCCATCGGCCGCTCGCACAATACCGACGACTTTGTGAACTACCATCACCGCATCGAGGCCGTGAACTACGCGCTTTCACATGATGACGGGGTAGCTAAGCGCGACCTCACAGAAGCCGACATCATACTGGTCGGCGTATCGCGTTGTGGAAAAACACCGACCTGTCTTTATCTGGCGATGCAATTCGGCATCCGCGCCGCCAATTATCCACTGATACCTGAGGATTTCAGCACCATGCAATTGCCACCTCAGATCAAATCACTGCGCGGACATCTTTATGGGCTGACCATCCGCCCCCCGCGCCTGCAGCAGATCCGCAACGAACGTCGTCCCGGCAGCAAGTATGCGACGCTGGCCAATTGCGAATTCGAGGTGCGCGAAGCAGAGGCGCTGATGCGGCAGGAAGGCATCCCCTACCTGGACGCAACCAGCAAGTCGGTCGAGGAACTGGCGACCACCATCCTGCAGGAAGCAAAGCTCGAACGGCGCATCTACTGATTCTGCAACTGTCGTACGCGCTCGAACAGACATACGGCAGCGGCCGCCCCCACGTTCAACGATTCGGCACATCCCGGCATCGGGATATATACCGTTTCATGCGCCTTGGCAGTCAACGCGGGTGATATTCCGCCGCCTTCATTGCCAAATACCAGCGCCACATCGCCTGCGAGGCTGGTTTCAAAAACCGATTTTCCTGTGCTCACGCTGGTGACGATGATCCGCCCGGCATAACTGCCCGCCAGTTCCTGCAGGTCGGCCCCCTCGATGATCTGAAGGGCAAAATGCGCCCCCATGCCGGCGCGCAGCACACGCGGCGACCAGGCGTGCACGGAGTGCCGCGACAGGCAGACGGTGCCCACTCCCGCCGCGGCCGCCGAACGCAGGATAGATCCGACGTTGCCAGGATCCTGGATGTCCTCCAGCCAGATGCTGGGGCCTTTGATTGTAGTCGGCACCGCAATTCGTGGCGTTGGCACTACGGCAATGATGCCGGTGGGTGTGATGACCGATGACAGTTGGCGGAACAGTGCATCGGCATAAACAGTGGCGCGGGTCGTGGTGAGCTGTTCCAGCAGCCTGACCACTTCCGGGCTTTCCGCAGCGCGGCGATTGAGGATGATTTCATCAGGCACCCCTACCTGCTTTGCATAGGCGGCAACCAGATGCATGCCGTCCAGCAGCGACAGTCCGGCTGTACGTCGTTCACGGGAGGACTGTGTCAGTCGCAACAATGCACGGAACCGCGGATTATCAGCGGAAGTAATCGTTTTAAAACTAAGGGTATTCATAGTGCGCAGGTGCGGAAGCCGGCGTACACGTCGCGCCGGTCCGGTGTATAGAAATTGCGCCAGGTATTGCGGATCAGACTGGCTCGAGTTGCATGGCAACCACCGCGCAGGACTTTATGGTTGCCGAACCACGGCTCCGAATATTCAGCGTAGGGATCGCGCGCGAATCCGGGATAGGGTTGAAACCAGTCTGCAGTCCATTCCCAGACATTGCCAATCATCTGGCGCACACCCCAGGCGCTGTCTCCGGCGGCACAAGCACCAACCGGCACGCACCCTCCAACATTGCCGTAAAGATTGGCCGTATCCGGACCGGGCGCCGTATCTCCCCAGGGAAAGCGACGTTTGACACTTGGCTCTCCCGGTGCCGTAGCCGCAGCGAATTCCCATTCAGCTTCAGTCGGCAGTCGCCGTCCCGCCCAGCGACACCAGGCTGCTGCTTCATGCCAACAAACGTGTATCACGGGCTCGTCTTCCCGCACCGCTACTTTGCGATCAAAACGTCGCTGCAGCCAGGTATCTCCCTCACGGCTCCAGTAC
>JBBKXO010000342.1:0-2875 GCA_037969525.1 Burkholderiales bacterium
GCGCAGAACCGCGGCGGGTCGGCAGTAAAAGATCCCGCGCGCCCCAATCGCATGGAGTTTTTTGATCCCAAGACGCGGCCGGTTGCGTTGTTCTGGGATGAAGAGGCGCTGCTCACTGCGCCGGAATCACTGGCACGCACCACGGCGGCCTCAGTACTGTGGCGCGCCATCATGAATCTGGGCGCGCCCAGCATGGGCCCGTTGTCCGAAGGCGACCGGCTGCAGGCTTTTCGCCTAGCGCGCAATGCCGTTGCACGCATCGGCGACCCGCAGGATGCGGGAGCGCGCATCGAACTGTGCACAGCGGCCTTTTTGCAGAACCGCGACGCCGATGACGGCGGCACTCTCACCGAAAAACACTGGCCCGCACGCGTGACTTACGCGCTGGCTACCGCATTGTTTAACCTGCACGGCCATGTCGGGCAGGGCGAAGCCAATACCGCGCTGACCGCAACGATGATGCGCCATTTCGGCGCGCGCGACCCGCAAGCCATGGCGCTGATTGCGCAAGCTTTTGAAATTACCGGTGATCGCCCCGCACATGAACGCGCGGCGGATGCAGTCGAACAGGTGTTTGCCGACATGCAGATGCCCACGAAACTACGCGAACTCGATATCCCGCGCGACTCTCTGTCCGTCGTTCTCGAAAATTCTCTGAAAAATTTTAACGCTGATCCCAAGCGCGAGTTTCTGCGCGAGCGCGAGGCACTGATGGCGGCGGTGAACGCAGCCTGGTAGCGGGGTTACGCCGCATTTCCCTTCCTGATTGGATTGATTGCAACACGGCTTGCGGTAGTCGCGCCCTGTCTTTAAGCTGGGACAGTCGAACAGTATTGATCTGACGCCCAGGAAAACAGTATGAAAATCATCCGCCGGATTATCCTCGCACTATCCCTGGCCACGCTGATCCTTGCCTCATGGTTGTCACCGCTGGATTCAACGGCGACGCAACAAGTCGATGCGGGATTGAAGCGGGCACTGGTGAGTTTCGCTACCGCCCGTGCTTTGAATGCAGTGATCTCGGTCGCGCAGGGAACTGAGGTCTCGGTTCAGCCTCTGGGTGTGGGGTTGAATTTCGCGCCCGGACAGATCCTCGATCCCGTCAACGATCTGGTCGAGCAGTTTTCCAATCTGATGCTGGTGGCCAGCGTCGCTTTCGGCGTACAGAAAGTGCTGATCGTCATGGGGGGGTACTGGTTGATCTCTCTTGTGCTGACGGCGGTGGCGCTGGGCTGGGCATGGTTTTATTTGCGAAAACGATCGGCGCCGGGATGGCTGTCCGCCACGCTGGTCATCATGCTGATGTTGCGATTTGCCGTACCGGTGGTCAACATCACCACCGACTGGGTGTTCCGGCAATTTCTGGCGAATGAATATGAGGCCAGCCAGAAAGTCATCGATGGCGCGACCGGGCAGGTGGCAACACTGGCGCCACCGGTGCCCGAGGCCGCCATCAATCCGGGGCTGTTGGAAAACACCAGGCGCTGGTGGTCGCAGAACCTGGATGTGAAAACGCGTTTTGACAACCTGAAGCTGGCGGCGGAGCAGGCGACCGAGCACATCATCAACCTTATCGTAATATTCCTGCTGCAAACCCTGCTGATTCCGTTGCTGTTGTTCTGGGCCTTGTATCAAGGGGCCAGGGGAGTATTGATGTGGCCCCGGCGACACTTCAGACCGACAGGGTCACCGGTATAGATTTCAGTGCGCACGGCAGATTTGTCTGACTGATTATTGAGTTGGTGTGGTTATCCGGCGTATCGTGTGTACGGTGTCATCCGGGGAGAGGAACATGAAAGCAGCTACGATAGCCTGTTGCGCCCTGTTGTTCGCAGCTTTTGGCCAGAGTCTTGCTGCTGACTCCGCCGCCGGATATCCGACCCGCCCGATACGCCTCGTGGTGCCGTTTCCGCCCGGCGGCAGCAACGACATCATCGCCCGCGATTTTGCCCATTATCTGGCTGACCGACTCGGACGCCAGGTGGTGGTGGACAATCGCGCCGGCGCTGATGCCATCATCGGCACGGAGATCGTGTCGCGCGCCCTGCCCGACGGCTACACGCTGTTGATTGCATCGGCAGCGTTCGCAGTGAATGGGGCGACGCGCAGGCTGTCTTACGATCCGCTTAAATCCTTCGCCTGGATCGGGTCGCTGGGGTTTGGCGCGAGTGTGCTGTCGGTGGGGCCGAAGATCAAATTCAATTCGGCGCAGGAACTGATTGCGCACGGCAAAGCCAATCCAGGCAAGCTGACGATGACGACCTCCGGTGGTTACGCGCACTTCGCCAGCGAACTGTTCAATCACCTGTCGGGCATGAAAATGCTGGTGGTGATTTACAAGGGTGGTTTGCCCGCGCTGGTGGATGTGATGGGTGGGCAGGCAGAGGTCAACCTGGGATCGCTGGTGCAGACGCTGCCGCATTTGAGTTCGGGCCGGCTCAAGGCACTGGCCACCAGCGGCAGCAAACGCGCGACCGCGGCTCCCGACCTGCCCACCATTGCCGAAGCCGGTGTGCGGGGCTACGAAGCCAACAACTGGTGGGCCATTGCCGCGCCCGCCGGTGCGCCCCACGGCGTAATCTACAAATTGAGCGCAGAAATGAAGGCCTATCTCCAGCAGCCCGAAACCCTGAAACGTTATCGGGCGCAGGGCGTGGAGGTGGACATCCGCACGTCGACCGAAGTCCAGAACATGGTGCCGCTGGAAATTGCGAAATGGAAGAATGTCGCAAAAGTGGCCAATATACGCGTGGACAAATAACTACAAGTCGAATTAAAGTAATCAGGCGTCGCTGCGTTTGCGGCGCGATCGAACGAGCAGGAGGGGCACAGACATGTTTGCAATTGTCAGCAAGTCCGATGGTTTTCCGGTCAG
>JBBKXO010000343.1:0-5836 GCA_037969525.1 Burkholderiales bacterium
AAAAAAGCCGCAGCTGCTGCCGCGGCTTTTTTTATGCGGGATGATGCTTACCGCGGTTTGATGCCCGCAGTCTTCACCAGCTTCTGCCACTTGTCGACTTCGGCGCGTATGACCGCAGCAAATTCCTGGGGAGTATCGCCTTCGGTTTCCATGCCACGATTGAGATACAGTTTTTTCACGTCGTCGCGGGCGAGTATCTTGACTGACTCTGCATGCAGCAACTTGATGATGGACTGCGGGGTTTTTGCCGGAGCCAGCAGACCGACCCACGACGCGTGGTGGTAGCCCTTGACGCCGGCTTCTGCCATGGTTGGCAGTTCAGGCGCGGCGGCGGAGCGCTTGAGGCCGGTGACGGCAAGCGCGCGGACCTTCCCGGCTCGAATGTGCGGCAGGCTGGTGGAACTGGCTGAAAAATTGACCTGCACTTCGCCGCCCAGCAGCGCAGCCATTGCCGGCGAGCCGCCCTTGTACGGCACCAGCAGCATTTTGGTGCCGCTCAGGTGCTGGAACAGTTCGGTCGCAAGGTGAGTGCTGGTGCCGACGCCGCTGAAGGCACAGGTGATCTGACCGGGCTTGCTTTTCAACAGCGCCACCAGTTCCTGAACTGATTTTGCAGCGACCGAGGGATGCACGATGAGTATGTGTGGCAGGTCGGCGAACTGGGTGATGGGGATGAAATCGCGAACCGGATCAAACGGCATATCCCGGTGCATGGCCGGGGTGATGGTGAACGACGCCGCGACGGCCAGCAGCGTATAACCGTCGGGCGCAGACTTGGCGACCAGATCCGTACCGGTCAGGCTGCCGGCGCCAGGCCGGTTGTCGACAATGAAGTTCTGCTTCAGCACTTCGCCCAGCCGGTCGGTGACGATGCGGGTGGCGATATCGGTGGAGCCACTGGGACTTTGCGGCACGATGACGCGGACCGGACGGTTGGGATAGGGGTCGGCTGCCATGGCGGATGTGGCGACGAGCATCGCAGTTGTACAGGCTATTGCCGCTATGTAGTGTTTGGTTTGGTTCATGAATTTCTCCTCGTGGTCAATTTATTTGTCATTATTACTCACCGTCATACCCCGGCAGCACGCGGGCGTCAATTACACACACGCCGCCGGCCTTGACGATGGCGATGCCGCGTTCTATAGCGGGTTGCATGTCGGCCATAGCGGTGACCGGGCCTATGCCCTCGGCACCCTGCGCGCGCGCCATGGCGGCGATGTCGATGTCAGGATCGTTTATTTTCTGGCCAATCCAGGCATTCTCCGGCGGGCGGCCGCGGTATTCGGCAACATGGCTCTGGTGGCGCTCGTCGTTGAAGAAGGAACGGTTGTTGCAGATGATCATCAGGCAGGGAATCTGGTAATGCGTCGCAGTCCACACCGCGGTGTTGCCCATCAGGAAGTTGCCATCGCCCATCAGGCCGATGGGGATGCGCCCGCTGCCTTTCAGCGCCAGCGCGGCACCAATGGTGATGCCGGGCCCCGCGCCGACGCCCCCGCCGCCGTCAAAGCCCAGGTAATCCAGCGGATGGCGGAAGTGGGTGTAGGCGCCGTGCCAGCCCAGCGGCAGGTGGGTGTAGCAGACTTCTTGCGATATTTTCTGATTCGCGACCGCGGCGTTCAGTGCGTACGCCAGTCCCTTCAGTGCCAGTGGCTCAGCGGATTTGCCGGCGAGGGTGTAGGCCGGGCCCTTGATGGTCTGGGGGCGCGCGGTGACCGCGGCGGTCAGCAGCGGCACCGCGGCTTCGGGTTCGCAGCTCATGTACACATCGACTGGCGGCAGCGCCTGGTAATCCATGCTCCAGCCGCGATGCAGGTGGGTGTCGCAGGAAACGTGAATGATCTTTGCGTTCACTGGTTTGTCGCCGAGTGCCTGCTTCAACGCACCGGCGAGGTCCAGCCAGTCGAGCGACAGAATGACATCGGCTTCGGCCAGCACCTTGCGCGCCGCTGGCACCAGGCGGTTGGCGGGTGGTGCGGCGTGCAACCGGTGGTCGGTGGGGAAAGCTGCGGGCAGTTTGATCTGGGTCAGCACGCGCATGTCGAGTTTTTCGGCGAGCGCGATGCGCGCCTGCCAGCCCTCCATGCTGCGTGAACAGCGGCCGGCGAGCAGCACCGGATTCCTGGCACCCGACAGCAATTTGGCTGCGGCTTCGAGTTCAGTGTCCGAAGGACGTACCGCTGGCGGGGGTGCGTAACGCGTGACGTCGGGAATTGCCGGTGGCGATTCCAATTTCTCTTCCTGGATCGACACGTCGAGGTTTATATACACCGGGGCGCGTGGCGCGGTGGTGGCGAGTTGCGCGCCGCGCAGCAGCGCTTCGACGGCTGCCGCTACCGAACCCGGCTGGTTGTCCCACTTGGTGAAGTTGCGCACCAGCGCTGCCTGGTCAGAGCAGGTATGGATCCAGTCGATCCACGGCCGGCGCTTGGCCGCATCCCATGGCCCCGTTGCCCCGAGGATCAGCATCGGCGAGCGGTCGCACCAGGAATTAAAAATCGGCATCGAGGCGTGCATCAGGCCGACGTTGGAGTGCAGGCCTACCGCCATCAGCTTGTTCGATGCCTTCCAGTAACCCTGGGCGATGGACACGGCGGTTTCGTCGTGCAGGCACAGCACCATCTGCGGTTTTTTGTTGCCGAGGTAATTCACCAGGCTGTCATGCAGGCCGCGGTAACTCGCGCCGGGATTGAGCGCGATGTATTCCATGTCGAGTGCGCGCAGCGTACCGGCGATCACGTCGCTTCCGAACACGGCGTCGCTGGCCGCTGAAGGCGTCGGGGTTTCATGTTTAATCGCGGCAGTGCTTTTGTTCTGTTGAGTCATGGGATTTCCGATGGGCTGTAGGGTTGTTAATTCACCGTCGCGCCGGAAGTCTTGATGACCTTGGCCCATTTGGTGAATTCGGATTGCAGGTGTCTGGCGAAGGCGTCCCGGGTGCTGCCGACCGCCACACTGCCACTGTTTTTCATGCGTTCCTTCATCTCGGCGCTTTGCATGATTTTTGCGGCATGGCCATTGAGGAAGTCGAGTATGTCGGCGGGGGTGCCGGCCGGTGCCAGCACGCCGTACCATTGGCTGGACTGATAGCCCTTCAGCCCGGCTTCGGCCACGGTCGGCAGGTTAGGCAGCGCCGGCAACCGCTCAGTGGTGGTCACGCCCAACGCACGTAACCGGCCGTTCTCGATGTAGGGGAGCGCAGCGAGCGCGGGCATGAACATCACGGTGATTTCTCCCGAGATGATCGCCGTTATGGCGGGCCCGGTGCCGCGATAGGGCACGTGCACCAGCCGGGTTCCGGTCAGCGTATTGAATAGTTCCGCGGCGAGGTGCGGGGTGCTGCCGCTGGCCGAGGAGGCGTAATTCAACTGGCCTGGCCGCGCCTTGGTAAAGGCAATCAGTTCGCGCACGGATTTGACCGGCAACGAAGGATGCACGACGAGGATGTTCGGCGCATGGGCGAGCAGGCTGATCGGATCAAAGTCCTTGATGGGATCGTAGGTTACGTTTTTGTAGAGGCTGGGCGTGGTCACGAAATTGGCGCCGTTGACCAGCAGCGTGTAGCCGTCTTTGGCGGACTTGGCGACGATTTCGCTGCCGATCATGCCGTTGGCGCCGGCACGGTTGTCGATGAGCACCGGCTTGCCGATGGCTTCTGACAGTTTCTGGGCTAGCAGGCGGCCCGCGGTATCGACGCCGCCGCCGGCGGGGAACGGCACCACAATGCGTACTGGCCCTGCAGGGTAGGTTTGCGCAAATGGCGTTCCGGCTACGCACAGTAATATCGCAGCCATTGCGCTGCGCAGAGTGAATCTGTTCATGACCAACCTCCTCGTTGATGGATTCCGCCCGGGCCTGTTTGAGCCCCGGCTTATTTAAGTCCCAATAATCCTGCGCCGGTGTTCCAGCACACGGCGCGTCGCGCCTTTTCATCTAAATTATTGTTTTTATTGATAAATTTAACCGGATCCGGATCCCGCAGCGGGAACGGATAGTCACTGCCCAGTGCGACCTGTCCGGCACCGACACGAGCAATCAGATACTGAAACGCGGCATCGTCGTGCAGCACCGTGTCGTAATAGAGATTGCCGGCGTACTGACCCAGCGGATTTTTGACAGTACCGCGTGCGAATGGTGGCGCGGTAACACGGCCCCGGTCGATGCGTCCGAATTGATACGGCACGCAGCCGCCGCCATGCACCAGCAGCACGCGCAGTTGCGGAAAGCGATCGAACACGCCGCCCAGCAGCAGTGCTGCGGCGGCAAAAGTGGTTTCGCTGGGATTGCCGACAAGGATGTGCAGAAACAGGCGACGGATGCGCGGCGGCACGGCGAGGTCGGCCGGGTGAATGATCACCGGTACGTTGAGTTCCTGTGCCGCGGACCAGAAGGCATCGAACTGCGGCGCGTCCAGGCCTTCTTCCTCAACGCGCGCGCCGATCTGCACGGCGCGATGGCCGAGGTTTTGCACGGCATGACGCAGTTCGGTTGCAGCCAGCGTGGCGTCCTGCAGCGGCACCATGGCCGCAGCGGCATAACGGTCGGGGCGCTGCGCCACCAGTTCAGCCAGCGTTTCGTTCTGTGCGCGTGCCAGCCACTGACCGGCTTCAGTTGGCAGATGATAGCCGGCGAGATCCATCCAGCCGGAGAGCAGTTGCACGTCGATGCCGGCTTCGTCCATCCACTTCAGCCGTGCCGCCTCGTCGTTCAACGGCGGGATCAGCGGCATGCCGGTCAGGCGTCCGCCGACCTCGATGCGGGTTGCACCGTCCTCGGCTTTGACGATTTTTACGCCGTGGCGGGCCCCCTCGGCATTGATGCGCTCGACCAGCGGTTTGCCGACATGGTGGGCGTGGATGTCGAGGCAGCGCTCTTTTGCTGCATTCATGCCGCACCGCTCCGGGTAATGACTTCGCGGATGCGCGCGGTGATGTCCTGCGGTTTTTCAGTCGGCGTAATGTGGCGGCCACCGGGGAGCACCGTCAGCGTGGAACCGGCGATGCCTTTATGCAGGGCTTCGGCCATGGCCACCGGCGTGGCGTAATCCTCTTCGCCGACAGCCACTGCGGTCGGCACCTTGATCGAGGCCAGCCCGGCTCGCAGATCGCCGTCGCCGAGCATCTCGCAGGTTTTTACATAGCAGTCGACGTTATTGGCAAGAAACACCTTGACCAGCCGATCCACGGTTGCTTTTTCGTTGGCACGGAAGGCGTCGCCGAACCAACGGCCGGTCTGGAACTCGACCAGTGCAGCCATGCCTTTTTCCTTGCCGGTGGCGCCGCGCTCGCGCCAGACTTTGGGCGCATCGGCGCCATACCAGGCCGTGGTATCGACCAGCACCAGGCCGGTGGTGCGCTGCGGATAGTTGATGGCGAAAGCCTGCGCCACCATGCCACCCATGGAGCAGCCGCCGACTATGGCTGATGGCCATTGCACATGATCCATCAGTTCGGCGAGATCGCGGGCGAAGAGCTGCGGCGTGTAGGTCATCACCGCCTGTGCGGAGCGGCCGTGGCCGCGGCAGTCGAAGGTCAGTACCTGCGTGTCCTGGGCCAGCGACTGGGTAACGTCGTCCCAGATGCTGCGGTCCAGTGCCAGCGAATGCACCAGCGCGACGCGCGGGGCGTCAGCGCCGGCGCCGGCATGCAGGGAGTAGGCAATTTCAAAGCCATCAGAAGTCTTGAAGCGGTCAGCCATGTGTCGATGTCCTCATGAAGCGGTATGGAGATGGGAATTATGATTTTTGCGCACGCTGCCAGGCCAGCAGCACCATGCGCGCGCCGATCTCCACCGCCATGTTGCGTTTGTACATGGCGGATCCACGGACGTTGGCCAT
>JBBKXO010000344.1:0-2824 GCA_037969525.1 Burkholderiales bacterium
TTATTACGCCCTGCACATGCCCTGGGAAAACACCTGGCTGATGGCGCCTACGCGCTACACCCAGATCCGCCGCGCGCTGAAAACGGCCGGCATCCAGATCAAGGATATCAACGTCACGCTGGGCGGCTGCGGCATGTGGCACGCCATCGTGTCGATTAAAAAACAGGCTGGCGAAGGCAAAAACGCGCTGCTCGCCGCACTCTCGGTGATGGATCTCAAACATGTGGTTGTCGTCGATGACGACATCGACGTGTTCAATGCCATGGACGTGGAGTGGGCCATCGCCACTCGTGTACAGGGGGACAAGGACGTCATCATCATCCCGGCCAGCCGCGCCAAGCCGCTCGACCCCAGCCTGCCGGTCATGCCACATGGCGTGGTGCCTACGGGCGCCAAGGTCGGCATCGATGCCACCATCTCCGAAGGCATACCGCGAGAACGCTTCGAGCGCATCGCCTACGCTTATACCGACCGCGCGAAAATCGCCGATTACTACGACGGCAAGTCTGATGAAGTGCAGCAGGCCGCCTCGGGCGGGAAAGCCGTTGCCGAACTCTCCGCAAAAATTGTTGCCGTAATCGAAAAAGTGCCCAAGTACTATTCCGAGCTCGCCGAGCAGTTTGCCGACTATGATTTCCAGACCGTGGCCCGCGCACTGGGCAAACTGCATGAAGATGGCACACTGTGGCAGGACCCGCGCGGCCGCATGTGCCTGCGCGATTCGCAGTTCGCCGCCAAACCGCCGGTGAAAGGCACCTGACATGAACATGGTCGCTGCTGATACTCCAGCGGTCATGGACGCGGGTGCCATCACCGTGCGCGGTGTCTCCAAGTGGTTCAAGACCGCCGAGGGCACGCCGCTGCATGTGCTCGAGGACATCAACCTGACCATCGCCGCGCATTCCGTCGTCGCCATCCTGGGCGCCTCCGGCTGCGGCAAATCGACGCTGCTCAACATCATTTCCGGAATCGTTACGCCGGAGCGCGGCGAAGTCAGTCTCAATGGCGTCACCTCCCGCCAATTCACCGACTGGCGCAGCATCAGCTACATGTTCCAGGAGGACCGACTGCTGCCGTGGCGCACGACATTGCGCAATGTTGAATTCAGTCTCGAGTCCGGCAGCATGCCGCGTGCCGAGCGCGAGTCCCGTGCGCGCGATGCGCTGAAGCTGGTCGGGCTGGAAACCTTTGCCGACGCGTTTCCCTATCAACTCTCCGGCGGCATGCGCAGTCGCGTCGCCCTCGCTCGCAGCCTGGTGCAGGAACCATGCATCCTGCTGATGGACGAACCCTTCTCGCGGCTCGATGCGCTGACGCGCGCGCAGATGCATGATGAGCTGCTGCTCATCCAGAAAATGAAACGCATGACCATCGTGTTTGTCACCCACGATGTTGAGGAAGCCGTGGTGCTCGCCGACCGCGTGGTGGTGATGGCGCCGCGCCCGGGGCGCATCCGCGACAGCGTGGAAATTAGCCTGACGCGGCCGCGCGACGCCACCGAGCCAGCCACAGCCAGTCAGATACACGAACTTAAGTCATTGATTTAATTGTTATTTATATACTGGAGTCTGACATGAAAAGCTATCGCCTGATCCTCGCCCTCGCCGCAGCGGCCCTGCTGACAGCCATTCCTGCGCACGCCCAAAAAATCAAGGTCGGCTACTGGACCAGCGGTTTCAGTCTCGGCTTCGGCACGGTCATGGAGCAAATGAAGTTCGCCGAGCAGGAAGGCCTGGATATCGAGTGGGTTAAATTCGCCGAAGTCAACGGACCGACGCGTGCCCTCGTGCCCCGCTCTATCGATCTCGCATTCGCTGCACCCTCCACCGCATCGATGAGCATTGCCGCCGATGGCCTGCCGGTGAAAATCGTGCTCGCCACCCAGATTGCCGAAGCGCAGATCGTGGTACCCGCGGGATCCCCGATCAAGAGCATGGCCGACCTCAAGGGCAAAAAAATCGGCATGTCACCGCCGGGCAGTTCCACACACGCCATCGTCAGTTCAGTGCTCGAAGGCAATTACGGACTGAAGGCTGCGGACTACAGCGTAGTACCTGGCAATGAAGGCCGGCTCGCCCAGTTTCTGCAGCAGAATGAAGTGGACGCTGCTTCCATCCGCTCCGTGACCATTGCGCAGATGCGTCAGGACGTCAAGCTGACCCGCCTCGCCAGCGTCGTCGATGAATGGAAGAAGCTCACTAATAACAGCGCGGCCCCCATACTCGCAGTCACCATCGTGCACAGTGATTATGTCGCACAAAATCCGGAAGCAGTGGCCAAATTCATTGCCGCGACACGCAAGGCCCTGGAATTCGGTTCAAAAAACAAGGACAAGGTCGCCGAGTTGCTGCAGAAATCCGCCAACATGAAACCGGAAAGCGCCACCGCCTACGCCTCGCAATGGGATGGCGCCTACATGGCCAGCTTCGAAGCCGGTGACGTCGCCTCGCTGAAACGCATGCATGCCATCCGCAAGGCTTCCGGCGCTGCTAAATCCGATCCGCCGGATGACGCGTTCATGACCGCGCCGTATGAGCGTTCCAAAGCGATCAAGTAACAGGTAACGCTGCGTCATGGCTGTAAAAAAACTGCGCGTACATATCGAAAACACGCGCAAGAAATCTAGCATATCCAACGTCACGCCGGAACTCTGGAAGGCCGCCTGCACGCGCCATCGCACGCTGGCGCGCCGGCTCGATGTCACCCTGGGCTGGAATGGCGACATCCTCGACAGCGCACTGGAGGATGCCGTGGCCGTGATCGGTGTGCCGGCCGCACGTGACCACCTCGCCCGCCGCGCACCACATTTGCGCTGGGTGCATAC
>JBBKXO010000345.1:0-4210 GCA_037969525.1 Burkholderiales bacterium
AACTCACCGAGGGCGCCTGCGGCGACTGGTTCAGCCGGCTGCGTCTCGATTTACAGGGCAATGCCGATAGTGCACGGTTGGTGTTCAACGGTGCTTATGCCCTGAGTTGCGGCGAACTCGCCCGCAGCTTCAGCGTACTCGGTCATCGCCAGTATGTCGGCGCGCTGTTTACGCAGTTGTGGCGCGAATTGGGCGGCACCTTCACCGGCCAGGTCAGCGATGGCGCGGTGCCGCTGCAGGCGCGTCTGCTGTTCAGCACGAAATCATTGTCCATGTCCGAAATCGTGCGTGACGTGAACAAGTACTCCAATAATGTAATGGCACGGCAGCTGTTCCTGACACTGGGAATCAACGGCGGCGCCCCTGCGACCACGGCCAGTGCAAACGCCAGCATCAGGCAATGGCTCGCGCTGAAAGGTCTGATCTTTCCGGAACTGGTGCTGGAAAACGGCTCCGGCCTGTCGCGCGTCGAACGCATTAGCGCGCGCCATCTCGGCGCCATCCTGCTCAATGCGTACATGAGTCCGGTAATGCCGGAGCTGATGGCGTCGCTGCCGGTCGCCGCTGTCGACGGTACTTTGCGCAAAAGACTGAAGAACGCGGAAGTCGCCGGCCAGGCCCATGTCAAAACCGGTTCGCTGTCCGGCGTGCGATCAATTGCGGGTTATGTGCTGGATGCCCAGGGCAACCGCGCGGTAGTGGTGTTCATGGTCAATCACGCCCATGCCTATAACGCCCAACCGGCCCAGGATGCGTTGCTGAGCTGGGTGCACAACCGCGACAGCACTAACTGCTGCCGCCGACAGGAACGCCGTCGCAATCATCGCCCGCAGTAGGCTGCTGTTTTCTGTTTTGAAAACAGGCGTTCGCATTAATAGAACAATCCATTCTCCATGACGAGCGGGCCGTTGTATTTCCGCCACACCAAGCTGAATTGCTGGATACAATTGCTAGGCTTAGTCATTTGTCATGTGCAACACTTCCCCGGTAACGTTGATTTTATTCAACTCCTGAGGGAATGAAAAATGTATAGATCGACTTGGAAAGTGATTGTTGCCGGATTGGTAGCAAGCAGCTTGATATGGACAGCTCCTGCTTTTGCGCAAGATGCCGGTTTTTACGTTGGGGGCGCCGTCGGACAATCCAAATTGAAGGATTCCTGCAGTGGGGTAACAATTCCCTGCGACGATAAGGATATTGGCTGGAAAATTTTCGGCGGCTATCAAGTAAACAAAAATTTCAGCACTGAAATCGGATACACGGACTTGGGCGAAGCAACCGTATCAGGAACGTTTGGCGCTATTAACTTCAGCCAGAGCGCACAGGTCAAGGCATGGGAGTTTCTGGGTGTGGGAACATTGCCGCTTGCTGACCGCCTATCGGCTTATGGCAAACTGGGTTTCTTTCGGTGGAATCTCACATTTGCAGGTCAAGCGGCGATCCCTGGATTCACCCCATTGTTCTTCTCATCAACCGACACAGGCACCGACCTTACCTTTGGTCTGGGACTGAAGTACGATGTAACAAAAAATATCGGTACCCGACTGGAATGGCAACGATATAGGGACATCGGCACCGACACTGCCGGTAAGACCGATGTAGATTTGATTAGTCTCGGCGTTGTGTTCAAGTTCTAATAAAAGCAGACGCAGGATCTCTACACCAAAGCCGGCCTAGCTCCGGCTTTTCTTCCTACAATTTAAGTTCATGGCAAAGCGCGTCAACGCGCTGTTTGACGGCCTCACTCATCGTGATCGGCGTGCCCCACTCGCGATTGGTTTCCGTCGGCCATTTGTTGGTGGCTTCTATGCCCATCTTTGAACCCAGCCCGGCCACCGAACTGGAAAAATCCAGATAATCAATCGGTGTCGCATCGGCAATCAGCGTGTCGCGCCGTGGATCGACGAGCGTGGTCAGCGCCCACAAATCGGCTTCGCTGTCGGAAATGGTGCGCGACATCAACAAGTACTCCAACAACGTGATGGCGCGGCAGTTGTTCCCGTCGCTGGGTATCAACGGCGCAGCGCCGACCTCCACCGCCGCCGCCACCGCGATCCGGCAATGGCTAGCGCTGAAAGGTCTGATCTTTCCGGAACTGGTGCTGGAAAACGGCTCCGGCCTGTCGCGGGTCGAGCGCATCAGCGCACGCCATCTCGGCGCCGTCCTGCTCAATGCGTACATGAGTCCGGTGATGCCGGAGCTGATGGCGTCGCTGCCGGTCGCCGCCGTCGACGGGACTCTGCGTAAAAGACTGAAGAACGCGGAGGTCGCCGGTCAGGCGCATGTCAAAACCGGTTCGCTGTCCGGCGTGCGATCAATTGCGGGTTATGTGCTGGATGCCCAGGGCAACCGCGCGGTAGTGGTGTTCATGGTCAATCACGCCCATGCCTATAACGCACAACCGGCCCAGGATGCGTTGCTGAGCTGGGTGCACAACCGCGACAGCAATTGCTGCGGACGACAGGAGCGACGACGTCAGGGCAGGAAGTAATCTTCTTCCCCCGGGGAAATATCCGCTCAGCGCGCGCGAGGCACGATGATCAAGCCGTGGCGACCCAGCCAGAGCCGTGACAGCAGCTGGACTACAGCTGCGGTCGCGACCGCCAACAGAAACGCGAGGCCGATACCGAACCCTTGCAAAGTCCAGGCCAATACTGCGCAGAAGGTAGCGAAGGAGTAAAACCCCAGCACCATGCCACGCAGCAACTGAATCGTGGCGGCAGCACCCGTGTTGCGGTGGGTGAACAGCGCGAGCACCGTGCCCATCACTGGAAACATCGCGAGGATACCGCTGAGCACGGGCCCGAGGCTCGCCGCCGAGTACGTCACCACCAGCACCAGCATTACACCCAGTCCCATGCGCAGGATCATGTCGCCGGGAGGCTTCGCCGCAGATTTTGCCGCCTCCGGTAGCGCGGGGTAGAGGCGCGGCGCCAGCCACAGTCCCGCTAGCACGCCCAACGCTGCGAACGGCAGGGCCGCATTCCACCAATCGAGCAGAAAAACAGCTGCCGCATAGCCGACGTAAGCCAGTGCAAGACTCCATGGCCAGGAGTAACGCTTGGCTGCCCAGGCATAACTCAAACCAAAAGCGAGCATGCCCAGCACCGCTGAGAGCGTGCCGACCGCTGCTTTCGCCGCAAACATCGCACCCTGCTCGACGGCAATAAAAAACAGGATCGGGCCTGCAACTACGGGAAACGCGGAAAGCCAGCCGGCCACCGCCGGCCCCCAGCGCCGGCCGGCAAGAGTCACCAGTGCGATCAGCGCCGGCACCAGCAACAGTTTCAAAACCAGGACTGGGATCATCGGCAGACGTCAGTGTTGTTGCAACACCGCGCGCGATCTGTTGCGCTTTCCTGAAGTAACAAATAAAAATAATGAATAACAGATGCTCGGCTGGGCGATTACAACCCCAGCGACGCCCAGATCTCATCCACGCGATTCTTCACTTCCTCGCTCATCGCAATCGGCGTACCCCACTCGCGATTCGTTTCCGCCGGCCATTTGTTGGTGGCGTCGATTCCCATCTTCGAACCGAGGCCCGCGACCGGACTGGCGAAATCCAGATAATCAATCGGCGTCGCATCGGCAATCAGCGTGTCGCGCCGCGGATCGACGCGCGTAGTCAGTGCCCACATGACCTCCTTCCAGTCGCGCACGTTGATATCGTCATCGGTGACGATGATGAATTTGGTGTACATGAACTGACGCAGGAAGCTCCAGATGCCGAACATCACGCGCTTGGCGTGGCCGGGATACTGTTTTTTCATGCTGACGCAGGCAATGCGGTACGAACAACCCTCGGGCGGCAGGTAAAAATCAACAATCTCCGGGAACTGTTTGACCAGCAGCGGCACGAACACCTCGTTCAGCGCCTCACCCAGTACCGCGGGCTCGTCGGGCGGCTTGCCGGTGTAGGTCGAGTGGTAAATCGGATCCCGGCGCAGCGTGATGCGCTCAATGGTGAACACCGGGAAGCGTTCCTGCTCGTTGTAATAGCCGGTGTGGTCGCCGAACGGGCCCTCCTGCGCCGTCTCGTCGGGATGTATGTAACCCTCGAGCACGATTTCGGCACGCGCCGGCACCAGCAGGTCATGTGTCAGACAGCGCGCGATTTCTGTTTTTTCGCCACGCAACAGGCCGGCGAACTGGTACTCGGACAGCGCATCGGGCACCGGCGTCACCGCGCCGAGCATGGTAGCGGGAT
>JBBKXO010000346.1:0-4659 GCA_037969525.1 Burkholderiales bacterium
GTGTTCGGACCGCCGGCAGTCAAGGTCAGACCATTGACCAGCGCCGGTTCCGGCGTATCACTGGTGAGCACTATCTCAACCAGTGTATTGCGCGAGACCGCTTCGGCGCGTGCCAGCGACAGACCGCTGGCGAGCGCATCGGTCGCGGCTTTCAGCCGGGCATTGGCCAGAAAGGTGCCGTATTGGGGTACGCCAAAAGCCATCAGCATGGCAAGGATGCCGAGGCCGATCATGACCTCGATCAGGCTGACGCCGGTTTGCAGTCGCTTCAGCATGTACCGCTCTTCTTGTTGATCCAGCAGGTGGCATTGGTTACCGAACCCCAGGTCGCTGGTGTACTGGTGGTGGCGCGGGTATTGGCCTGATTGATGGTGAAGGTGAAACCGGTCATGCCTTCAGCCGCGACGCCGGTGGCCGTGACCGTGAATGTCGTTGCGGTCAGTGTCGGGCAGGCATAGGCGAAGTAGCGTCCGGTAGGCGGTGGCGCCACCGTGTTCGCGGCACAGGCGCCGACGTAGGTGCGGTTGTCCTGGAAATACTGTTCCAGCCGGACGCGCGTTTCAGACAGCACGGAGGCCGGTTCCGCCAGTTTGCTGCGAGTGACGTAGTCGGAGTATTGCGGAATGGCAATGGCAGAAATGACGCCGACTATGGCAATCACGATCAGCAGTTCAATCAGGCTAAAACCGTTTTCGCGTTTCATGAGGACTCCCGTTTTGATGGGTGAAGATTAGGGCGGATTCAATTGCGCCGCCATGCCTTCCCGATGAGTGGTAAATCATGCGTCATAAACGGTAGTGAGGCGCGCCGCGCCGTGACATTGCGCACGTTTTGCCACAGGCTCACCGACTATGGGTGCGTTCATCAGTCGCGAGCGGAGCAGATACTGCCGCTGGATGATTGTAGATTAGACAAAGTCCAGTCCTTGACCTAGAATAAACGCCAATGAAAGCAATGCCTTACAGTCGGGATACATTGATTGCGCTGCTGCGCAGGCACGACATAGTGCCGACCCACCAGCGGCTGGAGATCGCCCATGTACTGTTTGGCCGGGGCGAGCATCTCGCTGCGGATCAGATACTGACGCTGGTGAACCAGCTACACGCAGAAACATCCAAGGCCACGGTTTACAACACGCTGAACCTGTTTCGAGACCGTGGACTGATCCGTGAAGTCATCGTCGATCCCAAGCGCGTGTTCTATGATCCGAACACGCAGCCACATCATCATCTCTACAACGTTGATACTGGTGAAATCACCGATATCGACGCCGCTGATCTCGCGGTCAGCGGATTGCCCGACCTGCCGCCGGGCACGGTGACAGCGGGTGTGGACGTCATCGTCCGTATCCGCGCGCGCTAACCGGGGGCTTTGCTGTAAAATGCGGCCTCCCCGGGCTGGCGTAGCTCAGTTGGTAGAGCAACTGATTCGTAATCAGTAGGTCGGACGTTCGATTCGTCTCGCCAGCACCATCGCAGTATCCCCGCTGTTCATACCCCCTGTTCATACCCCGTTCAACCGCAGCAGCTGTATCAGCAGCCGCGGAGTGTGGTGTTCGAACGTGGAAGTTCTGTAACTAGTTGTTTTTAAATGATTTTACAGCACTCCGGAAATGCCGCCATCGAGATTGATGCTGGTGCCGGTGACGTAGCTGGCGGCATCCGAGGCCAGGAACGTGATGACGTTGGCAACTTCCTGCGCTTCGCCGGCGCGTTTCAGCGGTATGTCCTTGACCATCTTTCCGTAGTATTCATCGGCGCTGATGCCTTCTTTGGTGTAGCGGCGCTCATGCTGTCCCGATTTGATCTTGCCGATGCAGATGGTGTTGACAAGGATGTTGTCGGCGGCAAATTCCTTCGACAGGGCCTTGGTAATGTCGAGGCCAGCTGCCCGCGATACCGACGTCGGGTAGGATCCCGCACCCGGCTGCTTGGCGCTGGAAATAGTGATGTTGATGATGCGACCGCCGCCGCGCTTTTTCATGTGCGGTATGACCAGCCGGGAACAGCGAACGGCACCAAACACTTTCAGTTCCAGATCGGCTGCCCACTCTTCATCCGAGAGATCGAGAAAATTGCCGCGCTTGGAGGTGCCTGCATTATTCAGCAGGATGTCGACGCCACCGAAACGCTTCACCACTTCGTTGACGAAGCGTTCGCAATCCGCAGCCTTGCTCATGTCGGCGGACACTGCGAGTGCTTCGCCGCCGGCCTTGGTGATTTCCGCCGCGACCGCGTCGAGCAGCGGCTGGCGTCGCGCACAGATCGCGACTTTCGCGCCTTCACGGGCGAGGGTCAGGGCTGTGGCCTTGCCGATGCCTTCAGAGCCTCCGGTGACGATGGCAACCTTGCCTTTAAGTCCGAGTTCCATGCGATATGTCCTCCGAAATCATTCAAAAGACGGGCATTGTAGCGTCAAATCCACACCAGACCTTTTGCCCCGGCCTCATTAGTCGTAGCATGGCTGCGCGGCGTCAAGCACGGGCGTTGCGGTGTGGCACCAACTGGAGATTAACGATGAGCCCTGCCAGCGGCATATTTAGGAACTTGCAGCGGTTGTTGGCCGCAATGATGATTGCGGCAGGCCTGCCGATGCAGGTGCTCGCGGCCGAGCGCGAACTGACGGTGGACCAGTTCTCGGTGGTCAAGCTGACGGTAAAAGCGGTCGCCGATGCGCGCAGCGCACGCACCCTGGGTCCGCAGCGCGAAGGCACCGGCGTGGTTATCGATTCCAGTGGACTGGTGCTGACCATAGGTTACCTGGTGACTGAAGCGGATACCGTGGAGCTGGCAACCGCAGATGGCCGCAAATTCCCGGCGAATGTCGTCGGCTATGACCATGTCACCGGTCTGGGACTGGTGAAATCGCTGAAACCGCTGCCCATCAAACCGGTGGATTTTGGTGAGTCCTCGGTGGCAAGCCTGCGCGATCTGGTGCTCATCGTCGGCTACGACGGCGTGGCGCCGGCCTACATCGTGTCCAAGCGGCCGTTTGTCGGCTACTGGGAATACCTGCTCGACGAGGCGATCTACACCGCGCCGGCGACGGTCAACTGGCAGGGCGCGGCGCTGCTGTCGCGCGAAGGCAAACTGCTGGGCATAGGGTCGCTGGCTGTAGGCGATGCCATGGGCAAAGGCAGCATACCCGGCAACATGTTCGTGCCGATCGACACGCTGAAGCCGGTGCTGGGCGATTTCATTGCCAATGGCCGGACCACGACCAAGCCGCGGCCGTGGCTGGGGATTACTTCGCAGGAAGTGCAGGGCAAGGTCATCGTCACCCGGGTGTCCAGCGAGGGACCTGCAGATGATGCCGGTCTGCAGGCCGGCGACATCATCGTCGGTCTCGGCGGGCAGCCATTGGCGGGGCAGGCTGATTTTTATGCGCGGCTGTGGAAGAGCGGCGACGCCGGCGTGGAGGTCACTCTCGACGTACTGAAGGGCAACAAGGTCGAAGCCGTGAAGTTGAAGTCGATGGCCCGCGATCTGCATTTCCGTTCGAAACCGGTGTATTGATTACCGCTGCACTGACAGCCGACACGATCGCGCGCACCGGCGAGCCGCACTATGAAAGTTTTCCCGACCGCTCCGGATTGAGTGGGCTGATGTGAGCTGATGGGCGAGGTGACTGGCCGGTCAGTGCCAGTACGGCGGAAATCCCGAGTTCTTGGATTCTGCCTCGAGCAGGCGCAGCATGGCGTGCCACTCGAGTACTCCGTACGGCCGGCGCGTGCCCGGCTGGTAGAGGTTGGCGGTGTGGTCAATCACCTCTTTCGGCGGCAGCACGATCTGCTGGCCGCCAGCCATGGCATCGACCTGGGAGCGGCACGACATCTCGAGCTGGTACATGGTGTTGAATGCCTGCTGAATGGTGGCGCCGCAGGTGAGCAGTCCGTGGTTGCGCAGGATCAGGGCATCGTGCGGGCCCAGGTCATGCACCAGTCGTTCGCGTTCGGCCAGATCCACCGCAGGGCCTTCGTAGTCGTGGTAGCCGAGGTGGTCGACAAAGCGCATCGACGTCTGGGTCATCGGCAACAGGCCGCATTGCATAGCACACACTGCCATGCCGGCGCGGGTATGGGTATGGATCACGCATTTCAGCTCAGGCCGTGCGCGATGGATGGCACCATGGATGACATAGCCCGACTTGTTAATGCCGTAGTCGGTATCCGGTTTCCACAGGATGTTGCCCTCGAGGTCGATCTTGACCAGGCTCGAAGCGGTGATTTCCTTGTAGAGCAGACCGTAGAGGTTGATCAGCAGATGCTCTTCATCACCGGGTATCCGCGCGGTGATGTGGTTGTAGATCAGATCGGTCATGCCGAAACTGTCGGTGAGGCGGTAGCAGGCGGCGAGATTGAGCCGTGTTTCCCACTCCTCGGGACTGACTTCGTTCTTGATATTGCGAAACTGGGTTGAATAATTGGTGGTCACGGCTGCATCCATGGTGGGGCGATCATGATGTGGAATAACGTAATGGAATGGAGGGAATTGGCGGAGATCGGAGGCAAAAAAAGGCGTAGCACTGCGAAGATTCTGGGGTCCGATTATAACTGCCGCTCGCCATGTTTGACTGGCATGGTTCCGTATCCTAGACTTGCGCACCCTCTGATAACCGCCTTTTTTACCGCCCCCAAGGACACATGGATTCGACGACAAA
>JBBKXO010000347.1:0-9358 GCA_037969525.1 Burkholderiales bacterium
ATGGCACGCCGGTGGACATCGTGTTGAATCCGCTGGGCGTGCCGTCGCGGATGAACGTCGGGCAGATACTCGAGACGCACCTGGGCTGGGCGGCAAAAGGCCTGGGCATTCGCATTGGCGAGATGGTGGCTGCACACGCCAAGGTCTCGGAAGTGCGCAAGGTCCTCGACAAGGTATACAACACCAATGGTAAACCGGTGGATCTGGATTCCTCGAAAGACGAAGAGATCATTGAACTCGCAACCAACCTGCGTAACGGCGTGCCGTTTGCGACGCCGGTGTTCGATGGCGCAAATGAAGTTGAGATTAAGCAGATGCTGGATCTGGCTTATCCGAATGACGATCCGCATACCAAGAAGCTGGGCTTTACGGCGGGCAAGACGCAGGTCACGCTTTACGATGGCCGCACCGGCGATCCTTTCGAACGGCCGGTCACTGTGGGCTACATGCACATGCTGAAGCTGCATCACCTGGTTGACGACAAGATGCACGCGCGTTCCACCGGGCCGTACAGCCTGGTTACGCAGCAGCCGCTCGGCGGCAAGGCGCAGTTTGGCGGCCAGCGTTTCGGCGAGATGGAAGTATGGGCGCTGGAAGCTTACGGTGCTGCTTACGTGCTGCAGGAAATGCTCACGGTCAAGTCTGACGATACCGAGGGTCGGCGCAAGGTCTATGAGTCCATCGTCAAGGGCGATCACCGCATTGAGGCCGGCATGCCGGAATCCTTCAATGTGCTGGTCAAGGAAATCCGCTCGCTGGCGATCGACATTGATCTTGACCGCAACCGTTACTGATTTATAGAAGAGAGACTGCAGGGAAAGTGCGACGCATTTTCCCTCAGGACGCACCTCACCGTTTACGTAGGAGTTCGCGATGAAAGCACTGCTTGATTTGTTCAAACAGGTTACGCAGGAAGAGGAATTTGATGCGATCAAGATCGGGCTTGCCTCGCCCGAGAAGATCCGTTCCTGGTCTTACGGGGAAGTAAAGAAACCGGAGACCATCAATTACCGCACGTTTAAACCTGAACGCGACGGCCTCTTCTGCGCCAAGATATTTGGTCCGACCAAGGACTATGAATGCCTGTGCGGGAAGTACAAGCGGCTCAAGCATCGCGGCGTGATCTGTGAAAAATGCGGCGTCGAGGTGACGCTGTCCAAAGTGCGCCGTGAGCGTATGGGTCACATTGAGATGGCCAGCCCGGTTGCGCATATCTGGTTCCTGAAATCGCTGCCGTCGCGGCTGGGCATGGTGCTCGATATGACGCTGCGTGATATTGAGCGCGTTCTCTACTTTGAAGCTTATGTGGTTACCGACCCCGGTATGACGCCGCTCAAGCGGTGCCAGCTCATGACCGAGGACGATTATCTTGCCAAGGTCGAAGAGTTCGGCGATGACTTCAGTGCAGCCATGGGCGCCGAGGGCGTTCGCTCGCTGCTGCGCAGCCTGGATCTGAATCACGAGATCGAAACGCTGCACATTGACCTTAAGGCCACCAGTTCGGAAACCAAGATCAAGAAAATAGCCAAGCGCCTGAAGGTGCTGGAAGGTTTCAAGAAATCGGGCATCAAGCCTGACTGGATGATTCTCGAGGTATTGCCGGTGCTGCCACCGGAACTGCGGCCGCTGGTGCCGCTGGACGGTGGGCGTTTCGCGACTTCGGACCTGAACGACCTGTACCGCCGGGTGATCAACCGCAACAACCGGCTGAAGCGCCTGCTGGAATTGAAGGCGCCGGAAATCATCGTGCGCAACGAAAAGCGCATGCTCCAGGAAGCCGTGGATTCGCTGCTAGACAACGGACGTCGCGGCAAGGCGATGACTGGTGCAAACAAGCGTCCGCTGAAGTCTTTGGCCGACATGATCAAGGGCAAGGGCGGTCGATTCCGCCAAAACCTGCTGGGCAAGCGCGTTGACTACTCGGGTCGTTCGGTCATCGTGGTTGGCCCGCAGCTGAAATTGCACCAATGCGGTCTGCCGAAGAAGATGGCGCTCGAACTGTTCAAGCCCTACATTTTCAACAAGCTGGAAGTCATGGGCTTGGCAACGACCATCAAGGCGGCTAAGCGCATGGTGGAGAGCGAAGAGCCAATCGTGTGGGACATCCTTGAAGAGGTGATCCGCGAACATCCGGTAATGCTCAATCGTGCGCCGACGCTGCACCGTCTGGGTATCCAGGCATTTGAGCCGGTGCTGATCGAAGGCAAGGCAATCCAGTTGCACCCCCTGGTTTGCGCAGCATTCAACGCCGACTTTGACGGCGACCAGATGGCCGTACATGTGCCGCTGTCGCTGGAAGCGCAGATGGAAGCGCGCACATTGATGTTGTCTTCAAACAATATACTGTCACCGGCCAATGGTGAGCCGATCATCGTGCCCTCCCAGGATATCGTGCTAGGCCTTTATTACACGACACGCGAAAAACAGGGTGCCCGCGGCGAGGATTCGGCATTCATCAACGTGTCAGAGGTTTCCCGCGCTTACGAGACCGGGCAGGTCGAAATCAATGCGCGGATTCAGGTGCGCATCAAGGAAACGGATGTCGATGAAGACGGCACGAAGCATGAGAAACTGACGCGCTATACGACTACAGTTGGTCGGTCGCTGCTGTCGGAAATACTCCCGCACGGGCTGCCGTTTGAGTTCATCAACAAGGCATTGAAAAAGAAGGAAATTTCAAAAATCATCAATGCCAGCTTCCGGCGCTGTGGTCTGCGCGAGACCGTAATTTTTGCCGATAAGTTGATGTACAACGGATTTTCGATGGCTACGCGCGCCGGACTGTCGATTGCAGTCGATGACATGCTGGTGCCGATGCAGAAGAACGACATCATCGTTGAGGCTGAAAAGGAAGTTAAGGAAATCGAAAAGCAGTACACCTCAGGCCTGGTTACTCAGGGTGAGCGTTACAACAAAGTGGTCGATATCTGGGGCCGTGCTGGCGATCTCGTTGCCAAAGCCATGATGGAGCAGCTCGGTGTCGAGCCGGTTATCGAATGGGATGCGAAGATCAGGGAATGGAAGCCGCGCGTCGATAAGAAGGGCAATCCGGTAATGCAGGAATCCTTCAATTCGATTTATATGATGGCCGATTCGGGTGCGCGCGGTTCTGCGGCGCAGATTCGCCAGCTTGCCGGCATGCGTGGACTGATGGCCAAACCTGACGGTTCGATCATCGAAACGCCGATTACGGCGAACTTCCGCGAAGGCCTGAACGTGCTGCAGTACTTCATATCAACCCACGGCGCACGCAAAGGTTTGGCAGATACCGCACTGAAGACCGCGAATTCCGGCTATCTGACGCGGCGATTGGTCGACGTGACTCAGGATCTTGTCGTGACCGAGTACGATTGCGGCACTGACCTGGGCGCTGTGATGAAGGCCTTGGTGGAGGGTGGTGAAGTGGTGGAAAGTCTGCGTGAGCGCATCCTCGGTAGGGTTGCGGCGGCGGACATCGTGAATCCGGAAACCAGCGCAACGCTGATCCCGACCAATACGCTGCTGGATGAGGACGTCGTTGACGCAATTGAAGCGGCGGGCATTGATGAGGTCAAAGTACGCACCCCGCTGACCTGCGAAACGCGATACGGTCTGTGCACGCGTTGCTACGGGCGCGATCTTGGTCGCGGCGCAGTAGTCAACATTGGCGAGGCGGTGGGTGTGATCGCTGCGCAGTCGATCGGTGAACCGGGCACGCAGCTGACGATGCGCACCTTCCATATTGGTGGCGCGGCATCGCGGACTGCAGTGGCAAGCCAGGTGGAGAGCAAATCCGCGGGCGTGGTGCGGTACTCAGCCGGCATGCGTTATGTTTCAAATACGCGCAGTGAGCTGGTCGCGATTTCGCGAAACGGGGAAATCATGATTCATGATGACGCGAATCGCGAGCGCGAAAGGCATAAGGTTCCGTATGGCGCGCTGCTTTCAACGCGCGACGGGCAGACCGTCAAGCCCGGGCACGTGCTGGCAACCTGGGATCCGCATACGCGGCCGATCATTACCGAGTACGCCGGGCGCATCAAGTTCGAGAACGTCGAAGAGGGCGTGACGGTTGCGAAGCAAATCGATGAAGTAACCGGCCTCTCCACGCTGGTCGTTGTTGATCCGAAGCGGCGCGGCAGTGCTCAGGCGAAGGGCTTGCGTCCGCAGGTCAAGCTGCTTGATGGCGACAGCCAGGAGATCAAGCTTGCCGGTTCGGATCAGTCTGTGAATATTACATTTCAGATTGGTTGCATCATCACTGTGCGGGATGGGCAGGATGTGGGCGTCGGTGAAGTGCTGGCGCGGATACCGCAGGAATCTTCTAAGACCCGCGATATTACCGGGGGTCTGCCTCGGGTTGCCGAGTTGTTCGAGGCGCGTTCACCAAAGGATGCAGGCATGTTTGCCGAAGTTACCGGCACTGTGTCGTTCGGCAAGGACACCAAGGGCAAGCAGCGCTTGGTCATTACCGATCTGGATGGGGTCGCGCACGAGTTTCTGATCGCGAAGGAAAAGCACGTCATGGCGCACGACGGGCAGGTGGTCAACAAGGGCGAGATGATCGTTGATGGTCCAGCTGACCCCCACGATACATTGCGTTTGCTCGGCGTCGAGGCACTCGCGCGTTATATTTCTAATGAAGTTCAGGACGTCTACCGGCTGCAGGGCGTGAAGATCAACGACAAGCATATCGAAGTAATCGTGCGCCAGATGTTGCGCCGCGTGCTGATCGTTGACCCGGGCAGCACACGTTTCATTACTGGTGAGCAGGTCGAGCGCGCGGATGTGCTGGAGGAGAACGAGCGCGTAGTGGCTGAAGGCAAGGATCCGGCGCAGTACGATCATGTTCTGCTGGGTATTACCAAGGCCTCGCTGTCCACGGATTCGTTCATCTCGGCAGCTTCATTCCAGGAGACTACCCGTGTCCTGACCGAGGCGGCCATCATGGGCAAGCGTGACGAATTGCGCGGCCTTAAGGAGAACGTCATTGTCGGCCGGTTGATTCCTGCAGGCACCGGGCTGGCTTTTCATCGTGTTCGCCGCAAGCAGGCTGAGCAAGCCGAGCTGGAGCAGGCGGCGGCTGCCGCTGAGGCCGCAGCCGTTAGTGCTGAAGGAGAAGAGCAAGTAGCTTGACAGGGGTAGGCTGACCCCATAAAATCGATAGTCTTTGTTGGGCCCTGTGCGACTATATCTTCGCACACCGCTCTAGCTGCAAAAAACCGGGACGGTGGAAACGCCGTCCCCGCGTTTTTTGGGGCCATCGCCTCTAGCCGTGAAATACAGTTTGATGGTAGTCGCACTAAAAGCAATGTTTTATCGTAACTTATTGAGAAACAAGGAAAAATGCCGACCGTAAACCAATTGGTGCGCAAGCCCAGGCGAGCACCCATCCAGAAGAGCAAGGTGCCGGCGTTGGCGGGTAGCCCGCAAAAGCGCGGTGTGTGCACCCGTGTCTACACGACGACCCCCAAAAAGCCGAATTCGGCATTGCGTAAAGTCGCCAAGGTGCGCCTGACCAACGGGTTTGAGGTGATCGGCTATATCGGCGGTGAAGGACACAATTTGCAGGAACACTCGGTAGTGCTGATTCGCGGGGGCCGCGTCAAGGATTTGCCGGGTGTGCGCTACCACATAGTGCGCGGCAGTTTGGATACTGCTGGCGTCAAAGATCGCAAGCAGTCGCGTTCCAAGTACGGTGCAAAACGCGCCAAAGCCGCTTGATAGGGGATTAGGGAAATGCCACGTCGCAGGGAAGTGCCGAAGCGTGAAGTTCTGCCGGATCCGAAATACGGTAGCCAGGATGTTGCCAAGTTCATCAATGTGTTGATGACCCGTGGCAAGAAGTCGGTTGCCGAGCAGATCATGTACCGTGCTCTTGAGCAGATCAAGGCCAAGGCCGGTAAGGATGCGCTCGAAGTCTTCAATCAGGCCGTCAATAACGTGAAGCCGATGGTTGAGGTAAAGAGCCGCAGGGTCGGTGGTGCGAATTACCAGGTGCCTGTGGAAGTGCGCTCTGTTCGCCGCATGGCGCTCGCGATGCGCTGGTTGCGCGACGCAGCCCGCAGCCGTGGGGAAAAGTCTATGGGTGCGCGCCTGGCCGGGGAATTGTCGGAAGCGGCAGAAGGCCGTGGCGGCGCCATGAAAAAACGTGAAGAAGTGCACCGTATGGCGGAAGCCAACAAAGCCTTCTCGCATTACCGGTTTTGATGCCGGCTGCTGAAGGGTAAAAACGTGCCTCGCAAGACTCCAATCGAACGTTACCGCAACATCGGGATCTCCGCTCACATTGACGCGGGTAAGACCACGACGACGGAGCGCGTCCTGTTCTATACGGGTGTTAACCATAAAATCGGCGAGGTACATGACGGTGCCGCGACGATGGACTGGATGGAGCAGGAGCAGGAGCGCGGTATTACCATTACCTCTGCGGCCACTACTTGTTACTGGCGCGGCATGGGTGCGAACTATCCCGAGCACCGTGTCAACATCATCGATACGCCGGGCCACGTAGATTTTACGATTGAAGTCGAGCGCTCAATGCGCGTTCTGGATGGCGCCTGCATGGTGTATTGCGCCGTGGGTGGCGTGCAGCCCCAGTCCGAGACGGTGTGGCGGCAGGCCAACAAATACAAAGTGCCGCGGTTGGCGTTCGTCAATAAGATGGATCGCACTGGCGCGAATTTCTTCCGTGTCTATGAGCAAATGAAGTCGCGGCTCAAGGCCAATCCGGTGCTGATCCAGGTGCCGATCGGCAGCGAAGAAAAATTTGTTGGCGTGATCGATCTCGTCAAGATGAAGGCGATCATCTGGGATGAAGCGTCCCAGGGCCTCAAGTTCGAATATATGGACATTCCGGCGGAGTTGCAGGACCTCGCCGAGGAATGGCATGAAAAGATGGCCGAAGTGGCGGCAGAGGCCAACGAAGAACTAATGAACAAGTACCTCGAGACTGGCAAGCTGACGGAAGACGAAATTAAAGCGGGTTTGCGCCAGCGGACTATCAGCGGCGAAATCGTCCCCATGCTGTGCGGCTCGGCGTTCAAAAACAAAGGTGTTCAGGCGATGCTTGATGCGGTAGTCGACTACCTGCCGTCGCCAGCTGATATTCCTCCAGTCAAAGGCATACTCGAGAACGAGCAGGAAGGTTTGCGCAAGGCCGAAGATAGCGAGCCTTTTTCGGCGCTAGCTTTCAAAATAATGACCGATCCGTTTGTTGGTCAACTGACGTTTATTCGCGTGTATTCCGGAGTGCTGAATTCCGGCGACTCTATTTATAACGTCATCAAGCAGCGTAAAGAGCGGATCGGCCGCCTTTTGCTGATGCACGCTAATCAGCGCGAGGAAATCAAGGAGTTGTTCGCGGGCGATATCGCTGCGGCTGTGGGTCTCAAGGACGTGGTCACCGGTGATACTTTGTGCGATCCGACAAAGATCATCACTCTGGAGCGTATGGTGTTTCCCGGAGCCGGTGATTCATGTTGCGGTTGAGCCCAAGACCAAGGCGGACCAAGAGAAGATGGGCCTCGCGCTCAACCGGTTGGCACAGGAAGATCCGTCGTTCCGGGTGCGTACCGATGAAGAAACCGGCCAGACCATTATTTCAGGCATGGGCGAACTTCATCTGGAAGTTCTCGTGGAGCGTATGAAGCGCGAGTTCAGCGTTGAAGCGAACGTGGGCGCGCCGCAGGTGGCCTATCGCGAGACGATACGCAAGTCCTGCGACAAGGTCGAAGGCAAGTTCGTCAAGCAGTCAGGCGGGCGCGGCCAGTACGGCCACGTTTGGCTGAAGGTAGAACCGAACGAAACTGGCAAGGGTTATGAGTTTGTTGATGCCATCAAGGGCGGGTCAGTGCCGCGTGAATTCATCCCCGCAGTGCAAAAAGGCATTCTCGAGGCCATTCCGTCCGGCGTGCTGGCAGGATTCCCGGTGGTTGATGTCAAAGTGACCTTGTTTGACGGGTCCTATCATGATGTCGACTCTAACGAGAACGCTTTCAAAATGGCCGGCCTGATGGCTTTCAAGGAAGGTATGCGCCGTGCCAATCCGGTTCTGCTTGAGCCAATTATGGCGGTGGAAGCGGAAACCCCGGAAGACTTCATGGGCAACATTGTGGGCGATCTTAACTCACGGCGCGGTGTGATCCAGGGCATGGACGACATCCCCGGCGGTGGCAAAACGGTGAAGGCCGAGGTACCGCTGAAAGAGATGTTCGGTTATTCCACGACCTTGCGTTCGCTGTCACAGGGCCGTGCGACTTACTCGATGGAATTCAAACATTACTCCGAAGCGCCGCGCAACATCGCTGAAGAAATCATTAACAAGCAATCTGGCAAAGACGAGAAGAAATAAAGGACACCATCATGGCCAAAGGCAAATTTGAGCGGAATAAGCCGCACGTGAACGTAGGGACGATTGGTCACGTGGATCACGGGAAGACGACGCTGACGGCGGCGATGACGACGATTTTGTCGAAGCAATTCGGTGGTGAAGCGAGGAGCTACGCGCAGATTGACTCGGCGCCGGAAGAGAAGGCACGGGGGATTACGATCAACACGGCGCACGTGGAGTATGAGACGAAGGCGCGGCACTATGCGCACGTGGACTGCCCGGGGCATGCGGACTATGTGAAGAACATGATCACGGGTGCTGCGCAGATGGACGGTGCGATTCTGGTGGTGTCAGCCGCCGACGGCCCGATGCCGCAGACGCGGGAACATATACTGCTGGCGCGCCAGGTGGGCGTGCCCTACATCATCGTGTTCATGAACAAAGCGGACATGGTTGATGACAAAGAACTGCTGGAGCTGGTGGAAATGGAAGTGCGCGAGCTGCTCTCCAAGTATGACTTCCCCGGTGACGACACCCCGATCATCATTGGCTCGGCGCTGAAAGCGCTCGAGGGTGACACGGGTGAGATGGGCGAGGCGGCAATTATCAAGCTGGCGGAAGCGCTGGATACGTATATTCCGACACCGCAGCGCGATGTGGATAAAGCCTTCCTGATGCCGGTGGAAGACGTGTTCTCGATTTCCGGTCGCGGCACGGTGGTGACGGGCCGGGTGGAGCGCGGGATCGTCAAGGTGGGCGAGGAGATCGAGATTATTGGTCTGAAGCCGACGCTGAAGACGGTGTGCACGGGTGTGGAGATGTTCAGGAAGCTGCTGGACCAGGGTCAGGCGGGTGACAACGTGGGTATCCTGTTGCGCGGCACGAAGCGCGAAGAGGTGCAGCGCGGCCAGGTGCTGGCGAAGCCGGGCTCGATCACGCCGCATACCAAGTTCACGGCGGAAGTGTATGTGCTGTCGAAGGACGAGGGTGGTCGTCATACGCCGTTCTTCAATGGTTATCGTCCGCAGTTCTACTTCCGGACCACTG
>JBBKXO010000348.1:0-16807 GCA_037969525.1 Burkholderiales bacterium
GAATCGATACGCGAAGTGATCGCGTTCCCAAAAACGCAGCGCGGACAGGATCTGATGGTTGAGGCGCCGAGCGTAGTGACCGAACGCCAGTTGCGCGAGCTGCATATCCGGTTGCGCAATACTACTGCCAAGACTGAATAATCAGCTGCAGTGTTAGCAGGACAGAGGGCATCGCCAATGCGACGGATGTGGCGCCGAATTCCGGTTCGATGGTTGGTGTGGATCATCGCCGCCGGCGTCTTGTCAGCCCTGGTGCTGGCGCGCGGTGACTTACCTCAGTCGCGCGACCTGCGCCTGAATGATCTACCGCGTGAAGCACACGAAACCCTGGAAAACATCCGGCGTGGCGGTCCCCATCCCTACGAACGCGACGGCATCCGGTTTGGCAATTACGAGAAACTGCTGCCCCCGGCTGCCTCTGGCTATTACCTCGAATACACCGTTGTTACTCCTGGCGTGAGTCATCGTGGCGCACGCCGCATAGTGGTTGGTTGCGAGCGTCAGCGTCCCGCGCCACAACCGTCCAGCCTGCTGCGACTGGCACATTGTCGCGATGGCGGCGAGTTTTATTACAGTCCGGACCATTACCGCAGTTTCAAACGTATTGTCGAATGAAATCATCCGTAACTTCGGCAAAGATCAACGGTATCTACCGGATGACCGTGGGTACCGGGGTTCTGCGCGAGACAGTGCGTAAGGCTGGCATTTCCTGGGTCTCGATCGATGTGAGCGATGTGCATGACAAGGGTGCGGTGCTCGAAATATTCGCCCGGGAATTGCGGTTTCCGGACACGTTTGGCGGCAACTGGGATGCGCTGGCAGATTGCCTGCAGGATTTGTCATGGCTGCCGGAAAAGGGACTGATGGTGGTGCTGCGCGGGTTTCCAGTGTTTGCCGCTACGGCACCCGAAGCCAGCCACAAGTTGCTGGAAATCCTGAGTGCGACGGCCGATTTCTGGCGGCAGAGGGAGCGCGTGTTCATGGTGGCGGTGGATGGCTGCGATGACCTGCCTGAACTTCCGTTGCCATGAACTATAAAATTCCGGTTTCAGTGCTGGTGCTGGTACATACCGTCGATCTGCAGGTGCTGTTGCTGGAGCGGGCGGACCATCCGGGTTTCTGGCAATCGGTCACTGGCAGCCAGGATACGGGCGAAACGCTGCTGAAAACCGCGCAGCGTGAACTCGTTGAGGAAACCGGCATTGCGGTTGAGTCAGCAAAGCTGGCCGACTGGAAGCGACAGAACCTTTTCGAAATCTACGCACACTGGCGCAGCCGCTACGCACCGGGCGTGACCCACAATACGGAACATGTTTTCGGGTTGACGCTGCCCGCGGTGCAGAATATCGTGCTGGCCCCGCGCGAACACTCGTCGTGGATCTGGCTGCCGTGGCGTGAGGCGGCAGATCAGGTATTCTCGTGGAGCAATGCCGCGGCCATACGCGAATTACCGCAGCGCATTGCAAATCCGGAGGATGGCACCACATAGTAGCTATCCACATTACGGCGGGAATTCCAGGCTGGTTTTTCTGTCAAAATACTGTAAGGTGGGATTTTTCCCGCTGGGGATCGCTGGGGATATTTCCCCGGACAGGGCCCCGGACAGGGGTGATCAGGGAAAGGGCCTGACGATGGAAACTCAGACAATTGCATTTGCAGATTTCAAGCCGCTGGCCGATGAGGCCTGCGACGAACGCATTGCTGTTGCCCGCCGCAAACTGGGCGACCGCGCCGTATTGCTCGGGCATCACTATCAGCGAGCCGACGTCTATAAATATGCCGACTTGACCGGCGACTCGCTGCAACTGGCCAAACTGGCATCGCAGACCGATGCCGAGTACATCGTATTCTGTGGCGTACACTTCATGGCTGAAGTGGCCGACATACTTTCACGCGCCACGCAGAAAGTGATCCTGCCTGATCTCAACGCCGGTTGCTCGATGGCGGACATGGCCAGTCTGAGCAAGGTTGAACGCGCATGGCGCGAACTGTCGGAGGTGTTGAACCCCGATGAAACCGTGACGCCTGTTACCTACATCAATTCAGCCGCCGACCTTAAGGCATTCTGTGGCGAGCACGGTGGCATCGTCTGCACATCTTCCAACGCGCGCGAAATACTCAGTTGGTCGCTGAAACGGCGGGAGAAAGTGCTGTTTTTCCCCGATCAGCATCTGGGCCGTTGGACGGGCTATCTGATGAACATTCCGTTGTCGGAAATGCTGGTATGGGATCCCGATGAACCCATGGGTGGGCTGACACCGCAACAGATCAAGATGGCCAAGGTGCTGCTGTGGAAGGGGCATTGCTCGGTGCACCAGATGTTCCAGGCGCCGCATATTCTGCGCTGGCGGCAGCAGTTTCCCGGGGGCATGGTGATCAGCCATCCCGAGGCCAATTTCGAGGTCTGTAAGCTCTCCGATTATGTGGGCTCTACGGACTACATCATCAAAACCATCGCGGCGAGCGCACCGGGTTCCCGCTGGCTGGTGGGCACCGAACTCAATCTGGTGAACCGCATTGCCGATGAATTCAGCGCCCAGGGCAAATCGGTGCAATTCATGGCGCCGACCGTGTGCATGTGTTCGACGATGCAGCGCATCGATCCGCAGCATCTGGCGTGGTCGCTGGAGAACCTGGTTGCCGGCAGAGTCGTGAACCAGATCAAGGTCCCCGCTTACGAGGCGGAGCTCGCGCGCATTGCACTTGATCGCATGCTTGCCATTTCCTGAGCAGAGCGGGTCAGGCGCGATGCGGCAACTGAGCGTCGCGACCTACAACATCCACAAGGGTTTTTCATTTACCCCGCTGTTTTCTCGGCGACCTGTCCTGCACGCGTTGCGCGAAGAGTTGCGCACATTGAATCCGGATCTGGTTTTTTTGCAGGAGGTTGTCGGCGAACATGCAGTGCACGCCGCACGCCATCGCGAGTGGCCGGCGCAATCCCAGTATGAATTTCTGGCCGACAGTCTGTGGAGCAGCCATGCGTACGGCAGGAATGCGGTTTATGACGCCGGACACCACGGCAACGCATTGCTGTCGCGCTATCCGATCACGCGCTGGGACAATGAAGATGTTTCGTCGCATCGTTTTGAGCGGCGGGGTTTGCTGCATTGCGAGATCGCGATACCAGGCTGGCCGGACACGCTGCACTGCGTGTGTGTGCATCTGGCGCTGACCGCGCGCGGGCGCGGCCTGCAGTTGGCACGTCTCAGACAACGTATCGAGCGGCTGGTGCCGGCGCAGGCACCGTTGATTGTCGCCGGCGATTTCAATGACTGGTACTGGCGCCACCGGGCGACTCATGAACTGGCGCATCCGCTGAACATGCACGAAGTGTTTGAATTGTCCCGCGGCTCACCTGCGCGCAGCTATCCGGCGTTGCTGCCGGTATTGCGGCTGGACCGCATTTATGTGCGCGGCTTTGCCGTGCGCGAAGTCCGTGTTCACCATGGCAAACGATGGAGCAAGATTTCGGACCACGCACCGTTGACAGCACAACTGGAGCTATTGCTTGGTAGGTAATTTGCTGTGCACGGATCACGGAGCATTCCGCGCCTGATGCGATAATCAATGCGCACTTGCAGTTTTTGCCTCGCCAGGGTCTACCCGATGGGTCGGACTTTCCGCAGTCTCGGATGGATTCCAGTCCATAATCGTAACCCGTTGATTTTATTTATAAAATATGAATTCATATAAGAAGCGCGCAGCCGATGACCGCTGATATGGCGCGCGCAGCTGGCGGCGATAACACCACTGCCGCCAAGGCACGACGCGACTGGCGGGTAGTGCCCATGCTCCTGCCGTACCTGTGGGAATACAAATGGCGGGGGTTTGTCGCTCTGGGGTTTCTGGTTGCGGCCAAATTTGCCAACGTCGGTGTGCCCCTGATTTTGAAGGAAATCGTCGACGGGCTTGATTCCGCCAAGGCCGTGCTGGTGCTGCCGCTGGCCCTGCTGGTGGCCTATGGCGCATTGCGATTATCGACGGTGTTATTCGCGGAATTGCGCGACGTGGTTTTCGTCCCGGTCACGCAACGCGCGACCCGGCGCATAGCACTGGCCGTATTTCGCCACTTGCACGCACTGTCACTGCGCTTCCACCTTGATCGGCAGACAGGAGGAATGTCGCGGGATATCGAGCGCGGCACCCGCGGAATTTCCACGTTGCTGTCTTTCATGCTGTTCTCGATCATTCCGGTGGTGCTGGAATTCACACTGGTCGCGGCTGTGCTGTTCGCCAAATTCGATTGGCGGTTTGTCGCGGTCACCTTTGCCGCAGTAGTGGTCTACATTGCTTTTACCATCGGCATCACCGAATGGCGTACGGCCATACGGCGGCGCGCGAACGAACTCGATTCCAAGTCGAATACCCGTGCCGTAGACAGCCTGCTCAATTACGAAACGGTCAAATATTTCAACAATGAAGACTATGAGGCGCAGCGCTACGATGACAGCCTGCAAAACTATGAAGTCATGGCAGTCAGGAACGAAGCCTCGCTGGGTCTGCTCAATGTTGGCCAGGCATCAATCATCGCCGTCGCTGCAACGGCGCTGATGGTTCTTTGCGCGCAGGGGGTGGTGGCGCGTGAACTTACGCTGGGCGACCTGGTGCTGGTCAACGGTTTGCTGATCCAGCTCTATATTCCTCTGAATTTCCTGGGCATGGCCTACCGCGAAATCAAGCAGGCGATGATCGACATGGACCGCATGTTCAGCCTGATGGAGGAGCATCGCGAAGTCGATGATGCGCCCGATGCGCAGGATGTCCCGGAAGGTCCGGCAACCGTGCGTTTTGAGGCTGTTGATTTCGGTTATGACCCGCGGCGGCAGATACTCCATGGCATGACTTTCGAGATACCGCCGGCGGCCAAAGTCGCGGTGGTGGGCGCCAGTGGTGCCGGCAAATCGACGCTGGCGCGACTGCTCTATCGTTTCTATGATGTCACCGGCGGCGCCATCCGCGTCAACGATGTTGATATTCGTCACCTGCGCCAGACCGGACTGCGCGGCGCCATCGCGATCGTGCCGCAGGACACCGTGCTCTTCAACGATACGATTTACTACAACATCCAGTATGGCCGGCCGGCGGCGACTCGCGATGAAGTTTTCGCTGCGGCGAAGGCAGCGCACATTCATGCCTTCGTCGAGAGCCTGCCCGACGGCTACGAGTCCATGGTCGGTGAGCGCGGCCTGAAGCTGTCAGGAGGCGAGAAGCAGCGGGTGGCGATTGCCCGGGCCATCCTGAAAAACCCGCGCATCATGATATTCGACGAAGCCACGTCTGCTCTCGACTCGCGCACGGAGCAGGCGATACAGAAAGAACTCAACGCCATTGCGCGCGGCCGCACCACGCTGGTCATTGCCCATCGTTTGTCTACCGTGATGGATGCCGACGAGATACTGGTGCTGGATCAGGGGCGCGTCATTGAGCGCGGTCGCCATGGCGCCTTGCTGGATAGTGGCGGCGCCTATGCCCAGATGTGGGCTCTTCAGCAGCAGGAAGACGCCGAGCGTCGCGCGGCCAGAGAGGCGCAGCTTGCACTGGCGGCCGGGGTCAGCGGTTTGGCGGGAACGTGACAACCATGCGGGTCCCGCGGCCCCCGGTGCCGGTATGCACGGCCACCGTTGCCCGGTGGCCCTGGGCGATTTCGCGGACTATGGCCAGACCCAAGCCACAGCCCTCGGGCAGGCTTTCGGACGTTCTGTAAAAGCGATCGAATACCTTATCCCGTTCGTTCTCGGGGATGCCCGATCCGTCGTCCTCGACTTCAATTAAGGCGTGGTCATCCTGTTGCCGGATACGTACCGTGACATGACCCTCGGGTGCCGTGTAGTTGATGGCGTTGTCAATCAGATTATTCAGCATTTCGCGGATCAGAAACGGATCAGCGCTGATTTCGACGGGTGCCGTGGCATCGTCCACGCCGAGGTCGACCTGTCGCGACAGCGCCCGCGGCACCCACTCCCGGGTGACCTCGCATGCGAGGGCCGCCAGGTCCACCGGCTGCCGCATGATGCTGCGGTGCGAACCGGGCTCTGCCCTGGCCATGGTCAGCAGCTGGTTGACCAGGCGCGCCGCGTGATCGGCAGCAGTGTGGAGATGTTGCAATGTGGCCTTGGCTTCATCACTCTTGCCATCGCGTACCTGACGGGCGGCGAGTTCAGTCTGCGTTTTTAGAGCCGCCATCGGCGTGCGCAATTGGTGGGCTGCATCGGCAATGAACCGCTGTTGCGCCGCAAGCGCGGCGCTCAAGCGTGACAGCAGGTCGTTCATGGCGTGCACCAGTGGACGAACCTCGGCGGGGGCGCCGGATTCTACAAGCGGACTCAGGTCGACATGTGAGCGGTTTTCGATTTCGCTGCGCATGGAGGTCAGTGCGCGCAGGCCGATGCCAACGCCGAACCATATCGCCAGCGTGGCGATCAGCACCAGGATGGCCTGCGGCATCATCATGCGGAGCATGATTTGCCATGCAAAATCAGTGCGCAGCTTGAACCGTTCTGCGACCTGGATCAGGACGGAGCCCTTGCCCGAACCCGGACGCACTGGAACACGTACCGCGACTGAACGGATCGCCGTGCCGTGGTAAAGCGTGTCGTAATAAGTCACGCGATCGGTTTGTGCTTCAGCCGGAGGGTCGGGCAGATCAGGGTCGCCGGAGATGTAATTTCCGTCAGGTCCGTTGACGCGATAAAAAAAACGGCCTTGCTGGCCGGAAATCAGCATTTCGATCACTGACTGAGGCAGGTCGATGTAAAGCCGGTCGCCCGACTCGCGAACGTTGCGTCCGAGATCGAGCGCGGTGTCGAGCAGGGCGCGATCATAATTGAGGTTGACGAAACCCTTGGCGACTTCGTGGTCGATCAGCGTGCTGATGATCCACAGCGCCACCAATGGTCCACTGACCCACAGCAACAGCCGTCCGCGCAGCGTGCGCGGTTTAGTCATGCGCGGATTTTTCGAGCAGATATCCCAGGCCACGGATCGTGCGCACGTTGACGCCGGCCGGTTCGAGTTTCTTGCGCAGCCTGTGGACGTAGACTTCAATGGCGTTGGCGCCGACCTCTTCACCCCAGCCGTAGAGCTGTTCGGCCAGTTGTTCCTTGCTGACCACACGGCCGACCCGCAGCATGAGTACTTCGAGCACCCCCAGTTCGCGTGCAGACAGATCCAGCGGCACGCCCTTGATGGTGGCGCGGCGTCCGGCGGTGTCGAGCATCAGGTCGCCGTGGTTCAGGTCAGCACCGCCTCCGGACTGGCCGCGGCGGATTAGTGCGCGTACGCGCGCCTCCAGCTCAGGCAGGTCATAGGGCTTGGTCAGATAATCGTCTGCACCGAGATCCAGTCCTTTGACCCGGTCTTCCAGCGCGTCCCGAGCTGTCAACATCAGCACCGGTGTTTTGGACCCCTTGCGTCGCATGCGGCGCAATACTTCGTAGCCGTCGAGTTTGGGCAGGCCGATATCCAGGATGACCGCATCATAGTTCTGGGTTGCCAGCATATGGTCGGCCTGTTCGCCAGTGACGGCGTGATCCACGGCGTAGTCCGCACCCTTCAGTGCGGTGATAAGTCCGGCGGCGAGTATCGGATGGTCTTCGACAATGAGCAAACGCATGGCAGGGGGCTTTGGTGGGTCTCGTGATTCAGCGCAACATGATACTGGGCACCGGGTCGGTATGCGAAAAGCTGCAGTTCCCGGGGTTTGTAAGTTTGATGTAAGTCTGTGCGGCTATCGTGCGTCCATTGATGGCCCTTGCGGCTTTGCAGCATGAAGTAGATTCAATTTTTTCCTCCTCGGAGGCCTGTTAAATGCAGTGACCTGTGCTGAGCGGGTAATTGTAGGGCCTCTTTAAGCTCCGCCTGGACAACCCACACCGTCCTGAGCGGAGTTTTTTTTGGTGGAGCCGGCGGACCCCGTCCGTATCCCGGGGATTGCGTGACTTCCCGCACACGGCAACCAAAGTTCTTGAAAAATGTGCTGTAACACTGTATTTTAAAAGGGATTTTAATTAAAACTTAGAACTCCCGGGGAGGGCGCATTCTGAACCGTAGGCTAATTGTCGCGCTGGCAGCCGTTCTGGCGGCATCACCTGCGCTCGGCGAACCACCTTCCGAGTCCAGGATCAAGTCCGCTGCAGCCGGGGTTCCGGATCTCAAGTCTTCTGCTGCCCTGGTGATCGACCAGGATGCCGGCAACACGCTGTATGCCAAGAACGTCGACAACGTGGTGCCTATCGCTTCCATTACCAAACTGATGACGGCCATGGTGGTCATAGACGCCGGGCTGCCATTGAACGAAGAAATCGTCATCACTAAAGCCGACCGGGACCTGATCAAGGGCACACGTTCACGGCTGCACATCGGGGCTGCGCTGAGTCGCCGCGAATTGCTGCAACTTGCGCTGATGGCATCGGAAAACCGTGCCGCCGAAGCGCTGACTCGGGTGTATCCGGGAGGTACGCAGGCTTTTGTTGCGGCAATGAACCAGAAAGCCATAGAACTCGGTATGTGGCGCTCCCGTTTCGTTGATGGCACCGGCCTGTCCAGCAACAACGTTTCGACTGCGCTGGATCTCACCAAGATGGTCGCCGCAGCTTACGGATATCCTCTGATCCGCGAGTTCACTACGGACACGGGATTGACGGTGCGATTCTCTAACGGACGGACGCTGAGCTACCGGAATTCCAACCGCCTGGTCAGCAACGATAATTGGCACATTGGGCTGTCCAAGACGGGCTACATATCCGAAGCCGGCCGTTGTCTGGTGATGCAGGCGGAAATCGCCGGCAGGCCGGTGATCATTGTGCTGCTAGATTCCTGGGGCAAACTGACGCGGATCGGTGACGCCAACCGCATCAAGCGGTGGATGGAAACCCGCTTCGCAGCCAATACTTCGGGCTGAACCCGGCGTGGTTCGCCGAATATGGATTGTCTGCGGGGGAGAGTACGTCAGGTTCCGGGATAACGGTAAATGACGCCACAGCATGGTGCTGTTTCATTCGTCGATCTGGAACCCGCGACGGGCAGCTTTCTCGATGATGTGCTGACCGGTCTTGCCCGATCGCCGAAAACCCTGTCGCCAAAATATTTCTATGACGCGCGCGGCAGCCAGTTGTTTGAAGCGATATGCACGTTGCCCGAATATTACCCGACGCGTACCGAAATGGCGCTGATGCGTGATAGTGCGGGGGAAATGGCCGCCCAACTGGGCAAGGGCTGCCTGCTGATCGAATTCGGCAGCGGCGCCAGCATCAAAACGGAAACGCTGTTGCACGTACTGCAGCCCGCAGCCTATGTTCCCGTAGAGATTGCGGTCAGCGCGCTGCAGACTTCGACGGCACGGCTGGCAAAGGCTTTTCCGCTCCTGCAGATCATCGCGGTCTGTGCCGATTACATGCAACCACTGCGGGTGCCGGGCATCGGGCGTTTTCCGGCGTCCCGGCGGGTGATCTATTTTCCGGGCTCGACCATCGGCAACCTGACACCGGAGGAAGCGCAAGTTTTTCTGCGTGGCGCACATGAACTGGCAGGAGTGCAGGGCGCAATGCTCGTCGGAGTGGATCTGAAGAAAAATCCCGATGTGCTGCATGCCGCATACAACGATGCGCAGGGCGTGACCGCCGAATTCAATCTGAATCTTCTGAGCCGTATCAATCGCGAACTCGCGGCTGATTTCGACCCGGCGTTGTTCCGGCATGTGGCTTTTTACAATGCTGCGGCCGGGCGCATTGAAATGCACCTTGAAAGCGCGCAGGCCCAGACGGTCACAGTCAGCGGCAACACTTTTAACTTCAGCGCCGGCGAGCGCATCCATACCGAGAATTCTTACAAATACTCCGTCGGGGAGTTTCAGCGACTCGCGCAGGCGGCGGGATTCACGCCACAGCAGGTCTGGGTTGACGCCGGACAACAGTTCTCGGTGCACTTGCTGGTGGCCTGATCCGGATTCCACAGTACGGAAAAATGTAGTCGCAAGTTGCGTTTGCAGGTCACAGTACGCAGCAAAGAGTCGCGGTCTGACTTACCGTAATGTGGAATGTATGGTCGATGCGGCGATTGTCAGTGCTACCATCTTGCGGCGGCATCCATAACGATGCACTGCGTCCAATTCCATCGATGGCCATTTATCTCACCCTGGTACTGATCGTACTCAATCACATTGCCTTCGGCGGCAGCCGCATGGTGGTGTCACTGTATGCGCTGGAATCCGGCGCGACGCAGATCCAGGTCGGTATCCTGATGGCGCTCTACGCGGTGTGTCCGATGCTGTTTGCGATCGCCATCGGACGGCTGGCCGACCGCGTCGGACCGCGGGTGCCGATGCTGCTGGGCAGCGTGGGCGTCGGCATCGCATTGTTGCTGCCGGCGCTCTGGCCATCAATGACGACGCTATACTTTTCATCCCTGTTGCTCGGCACTTCTTTCCATTTTTTCTTTGTTACGGTCACCGGCATTGCCGGTGGCATCGGCGGTGCACAACATCGCTCGCGTAATTACGCGCTGGTCAGCCTGGGGTTTTCCGGCGCCGGTTTCATCGGCCCACTGATCGCCGGACTCGCCATCGACTACACCGGTTACCTGTCCGCCTTCCTGATGCTCGCGGCATTCACGGTGATTCCAGTGTTGATGCTGTGGTTGAGGCCCGGCTTCCTGCCCGGTGCGGCGGCAATACCAGGGGCTGCACCCCCCGGTGGCGCCATGGAGTTGTGGCGGGCGCCGCGCCTGCGCAATACTTTCATAGCCAGCGGATTCATATCCGCGGGCTGGGATTTGTTCAACTTTTACCTGCCGGTGTACGGACATGGTCTCGGGCTGTCGGCATCCGCGATCGGCATGATACTGGGTGCGTTCGCGCTGGCGACGTTCATCATCCGTGCCGCGCTGCCATTACTGCTCAAGCATTCGAGCGAGGCACGGATACTGATCTACGCGATTTTCGTTGCGGCCGGCGCTTTCACTCTGTTTCCCCTGTTCGAGAATCCCTATGCGCTGGGCACGGTCGCCTTTCTGCTCGGGCTGGGGGTGGGTTGCGGTCAGCCAATGTCGATGTCGCTGATATATTCACTGGCGCCCGCGGGGCGCGCATCGGAGGCTGCCGGTCTGCGCGTTACCGTGAACAACATGACTCACCTGGTCATTCCGCTGGTGTTCGGCAGCCTGGGCACCGTATTCGGTTATGCGCCGGTATGGCTGGCCAATTCGGCGCTGCTCGGTGTCGGTGGCTGGCTGGTGCGTCGCAGCCAGCGCTGAGCACTAACGCAGGATGATGGTCAGGTTGAAGTCTCCCCGCAACAGGCTGATGGCGTAGCCGCGTTCCGCACTGCCCCCCAAGGGGACTTGCTTCGCGGCGCGCAACAAATCCTGGAATTCGGCCAGCGTCTGCACACGGCGGCGATTGACCCCATAAATGATGTCGCCGGGGCGGAAGCCTGCCTGCAGTGCGCGGCTTTCCGGTTCCACCGCAGCGACCACCAGACCGCCGCCGCGCAGCCGTTGCGCCAGAGGGCTCCCACGCTCGATCTCGACGACGCGCAGTCCGGGCAGTTGCGGTACCGCACGCCCCTCGCCGCCACTGGAGGTCTGCGGTGGCGCGATACGCGTGCGGATGCGCTGTGGGCCGTTGGCGCGGATGACCTGGAGTTCGATTTCGTCGCCCACCGGCGTCAGCCCGAGCCGCGCCCGCAGTTCGGCGGAATTGCGGATCGGACGGCCATCGAGTGCAGTGACAACATCGCCTTTGTGTATGCCTGCGCGCTCCGCGGGTGAGCCCGCCTCTACATTGGCGATCAGTGCGCCGTCCAAAGTCGGCAGTCGCAGTTGGCGCGCTGCATCCGCCGGCACGTCAGCCATCTCGATGCCCAGACGCCCGCGGCGCACTTCGCCATAGCGCACGATCTGCGTCAACACGGCCTGCGCCATTGCCGAGGGCACGGCGAAGCCGATGCCGACATTGCCGCCGGCGGGACCGATGATCGCCGTATTGATGCCGATCAGTTCCCCGCGCAGATTGACCAGTGCGCCGCCTGAATTGCCGGGATTGATCGAGGCATCGGTCTGGATAAAATCCTCGTAACCTTCGACCGACAGCCCGCTGCGGCCCAGCGCGCTGACTATGCCCGAAGTCACCGTCTGGCCGATGCCGAACGGATTGCCGATGGCGAGCACGTGATCGCCGACCTGCAGTGCGTCCGAATCGCCGATGCGCAGCGCCGACAACCCCGGCGCGCTGATCTGCAGTACGGCGATGTCGGTGCCCGGATCAGTGCCTACCAGTTTGGCCGGAAACTGGCGCCGGTCTTTCAACGTAATGATGACCTGCTCGGCGTCCTTGATCACATGGTTGTTGGTGAGTATGTAACCGCGCGCAGCATTGACGATGACGCCGGAGCCCGCAGCCTGTTCCTGACGCTGCGGGCGGTCGGGCAGGTTGAAAAAGCGGCGGAAAAACGGATCGCGGAACAGCGGGTTGTCTTCAATCGGTGCTGGCGTAATCACCGACACATTGACCACGGCAGGGGTAACCAGATTGACGACAGGTGCCAGCGTAGGCAGACCACGTGCGTCGGTCATGGCGGCCGCTGTGGTCGCCGGCGCCAGGGCCAGCCACAGCCACAGCAGCGTCCGGGCTGGTAATTGAAAATTATTAATAATCAGCGATTTGTGCAGGGTGATCGACATAAGTTGCAATATGAGTGCGTAGTCGCCCGATTTCAACCCGCCGACCAGGAGTTGCGGCGGTGTGCGGCTATTTAAGGATTTTGAAAAGATTATTAAAGCTGTCGGTCCACAGTCGCAAGCCGGCAATTTTACTGATCGCAGCCGTGGCCACTGTTATGCGTGGGTGTGCGATGGCTGCTGCGCTGCGCGACACCAGCACCCAGTCGGTCTTGGAGAAATCCGATGCGTCGTCAGGCTCATCGTTGATCAACGCGGTATGCAGACCGTATTCATCAGCGATGCGTTTGACCACCGGCGCCAGGTTCAGAAAACGATTGGTGACATGAAAGGCGATGACGCCATCGGCGTGCATGTTTTTCAGGTACACGCCCATCGCCTGATGGGTCATCAGGTGCGTGGGTATTGAATCGCTGGAGAAGGCGTCTATGGCCAGCACGTCATAACGTTGTGCCGGTTCGCGCTCCATGGTCAGTCGAGCGTCTCCGAGCAGAGTCTCGATCTGCGCCGTGCTGGAGTCAAGAAAGGTAAATTCGCTACGGGCGACATCGATGACCTGGGGGTTGATTTCATAAAAACGGTAAAGGTCGCCCGGTCTGCCGTAGACCGCCAGCGTGCCGGCACCGAGGCCGACGACGCCGACGCGCAATTGGCGCGCCGCCTCGCGCTTGATGTCGATGATGCGGCCGATGCCGGAATCGGGCCCGTAGTAGGTCGTCGGCAGCATGCGTTTTTCCGGGGCAAGAAACTGCTCTCCGTGCATGATCACGCCGTGCATCAACCGGCGCGCGCGGTCTCCGGTTTTCTCGTCACCAAAGTCCTTGACGCGCAGCGTGCCGTAGAAGTTGCGCGACATCACGCGCGCGTCGTTGGAGAGCATGTTGACGTAAATGTTGACATGGAATCCGGTGAAACCCGCAGCAAGCAGCGCCAGCACCGGCACGAAGAGTTTTGCGCGCCGCGCGACATAGGCTGCGAGCAGCGCAGTGAATACCAGACCGAGGCCGAACTCATAATAGGTGTTGAACAGCTTGGGCGCGACGAATCCGACCAGCAGGCCGCCGAGTGCGCCGCCCAGCGCGATCATCAGGTAGTAGCCGGTCAGGTAGCGCGGTGCGGGTTTCAGTGCTGCCAGTTCGCCATGGTAGAACATGCACATCACGAGCAGGCCGACTGCGAACAGCGGAACGGCTGCCTTGATGTCCATGATGCCGCCGTCGGCGTGCAGCGCCCAGGCCATGGCTGCAACGATGGCCAGCAGGGGGACAAAGAATGTTTTCCTCTGGTACCAGTTGCGGCCTTCGAAGCACAGCACAAACGACAACAGGTACAGGGACAGCGGCAGTATCCACAAAAACGGCACCGAGGCGACGTCATGGGTAATGTGGTTGGTGACCGCGATCAGCATGAAGGAGCCCAACGCGGCGAGTGTCAGCCACAGCATGTATTCCACTGCGCGCGGTGCGGGCCCGTCGTCGGCAACCACGGTGCCCGCCGGCATTACGGCGGGGCCTGCGGCCGGGCGCAGGCTGAACAAAGCCGAGATCACGCATAGTGTGGCAAATGCCGCATAAGCCACGCTCCAGGAAATCGATTGTTCGCGGGTACTGATGTACGGCTCGACAACGAACGGGTAGGCAATCAACGCGACCAATGAAGCGCCATTTGATAGCGCAAATAACCGGTAGACGTTGCGGGTGGCCGGATAACTGCGGGCAAACCACGCCTGCAGCAGCGGTCCGGTGGTCGACAGCAGGAAGTAGGGCAGGCCGATGGTGGCCGTCAGCAGGCCGAGGATCAGCCAGGTTGGATCTTCATCGCCCTCCGGTTTCCAGCCGCCGCCGGCAATAATAGGCAGCGAGATCAGACTGAAGATCAGCAGCGCCGTATGCAGGACGACCTGCGGCCGCGGCTTGAGGAAGCGGATGGTCCAGTCGGCGTAGGCGTACCCGCACAGCAGCACCAGCTGGAAAAACATCAGGCAGGTGGTCCACACGGCGGCAGAACCGCCGAACCACGGCAGTATCTGCTTTGCCATGATCGGCTGCACCATAAATAACAGGAATGCGCTCGCAAAAATAGTCAGCGCGTAAATTGGCATTTAATGTAAATAATTGATTTTATTGGTTTATTATGGTTACGCTGCGCAGCTGTGGCGAGGGCGTAGTGAGGCATGCAGTAACAACGCAGTGGGTGCTCCGGCGCTGACCCGTCGGGTAATTTATTTCACCGGTTGCGTAAAGACTGGCCGGTGCGGACCGCGGCGATTGTAACCGCAGTCGGCTCCTGAAGGAGGGCTGCGGCGCGGAATCCGTTCAGGCTGCTGTTGCCAGTGTCCTGCAATCGGGGATTTCTTCCAGTGTCGTCAGCTGTGTATGTAGTTCGGCGGCGCGGGGATGTGCGCCGGCCATGCGCATGAATTTCGTTTTTAATTCCTCCGCCGACAGTGGCGTGGCGGGGGTGCCCTTGAAATCCTCGGCAAAGCGCTCGAACCTGCGCCCGTCCTTGAGTTGCACAACGACCTGGGTGGACCAGGCGCCGCCGGGCTCCGCAACATCCATTTCCACCAGCTGCAGATTGCGGCTCAACGTCCGAACTTTCGCATCATTCAGTGCGGTTTCGGAAAATGCCATCGGATCGTTGACATCGTAATACAGCGCAATGGCGGCGCAGAACGGCACGCTGTACTGCGCGCCGGCGACATCGCGCGGTTCGCGGATGTCGTGGTGTGACATCACCTTGTGGCGTGCGTGTATGGTCAGTGCGGCGACATCGTCGCCCCCGAAACCATGTTCCGTACGCAATTCCTGCAGCGACTGCACTGGCGTGTGCGCCGTGATGTGGCAGGCATAGCGTTTCAGGCAGGCGTAGACGATGTCGAAATGCGTGCCGAGATCCTTGGTCAGCAGTGATGGGTCACCGTCGCGGCAGTAGGATTCCAGGTAGCCGAATTGGCCTTCGAGCACCGTGTCAGGGCCCTCGTAGCCGTCACGCGCGAGCAGGGCGGCGACCACGCCGGCCTCTGCCGCACGACCCATGTGCAGCCGTTTCACCATGGCGCCGTTGCCGGCCTTGGCGAAGGCGAGCAGCCCGCCGCCCATGGAGCCGGCGATGCCCAGCGCCTGGGTGAGTTGATCCGCGTTGAGGCCCAGCAGCTTGCCGGCGACGATGGCGGAACCATACGGGCCGTTGATCCCCGGCGCATGAAAACCCAGGGTTTCCGTGGATTGTTTGGCGGCGAGGCCGATACGGAACATGACTTCGGCGCCGGCGACAAAAGCTGTCAACAAGTCGCGACCGCTGGCACCCTGATCCTGGGCGACGGCCAGCGCGGCCGGCAGCAGGATCGCCCCGGGATGTACGCCGGCGCTGGGTTTGCGCAAGCCGTCGAGTTCAAAGGCGTGGGCACATACGCCATTGGCCAATGCGGCGGCCGGTGGTGATACTTTCAATGCGGTGCCGATCACGCCACTGTCGCCGTTGCCGCCACACTGCTCCGCGTGGCCGGCGACGATACGGCTCCACGGCAGGCGCGAGCCGAACAACGCAGCACCAGTGGTGTCGATGATGCACTGAAGCGCACGCTCGCGTGCCGCTGCCGGGACCTGCTCGTAAGTAAGTCCGGCAGCGTAGGTGGCGAGGGTGCGGGCGGCTGTCATGCGGAGTATGGATGCGCTTACGCCGCCAGCAGTTTGGAAAGCACGGTGGCGTCGGGCAGTTTCTCAATGCCCATCACCGCGTCGCGCAGTTCGGCTACGCGGGATTTCGGCAAGGCCTTGACGGCGAGCTTCTCGAATTTCTCGATGATCTCGGCGTCAGTCGCAAAAAAGTCTTCACTGCCGCGTGCAGCAGTGACTGTGCGTTTCATCACCGTGCCGTCATTGAGGTGAAGTTCAACATGGACCTTGTGGCGCAGTTTGGCGCCCAGTGCGGTGATGGCCGGGTCTAGGAGGACTTCGACTTTCTCCGCCAGTTTCATGCGCGCCGGGTCGGCCACCATTTTTTCGGTGAACTGGTCGACGAAGCAGTCGTCTTCGATCAGCCAGGCGGCGACGCAATACGGCATGTTCAATTGCGCCGAGGTCAGGCCCTGCGGCTCGTATTTCCAGCCGACGTGGTGCACCGTGACTTC
>JBBKXO010000349.1:0-2912 GCA_037969525.1 Burkholderiales bacterium
GATGTGCCGGTCGAGCACCTGGTCATCTGCGCGGGGGCGCATTCCAATGAGTTCAGTGCGCAACTGGGCGACGCCGTGCCGCTGGAAGCGGAGCGCGGCTATCACATCACTTATTCCGATCCGCGCTTTCAATTGGCTATGCCGGTGATGGTGCCCGAACACAAGTGTTTCGTGACGCCGATGGAAATGGGGCTGCGCATCGCCGGGCAAAGTGAATTCGCCGGCATCAACGCCGCGCCGAATTATGCGCGCGCCGATGTGCTGGGCACGCTGATGCAGCGCCTGTTTCCCGGCATCAGTGCAGTGGATGCAACGAAATGGATGGGCCGCCGGCCGTCGATGCCGGATTCGACGCCGGTGATCGGTCGCGCCACGCGATTCGGCAATACATTTTATGCATTCGGCCACGGTCACATCGGCCTGGTGACCGCTGCACCGACTGCCCGCCTGATTGCTGATCTGGTGGCGGGGCGGCCGCCGCGGATCGACCTCAATCCGTACCGGCCCGGGCGTTTTTCCGGTTGAAGCGGCATGGCCGTGGGCGGCGTGACGTAAAATAGCGCCTTTTTCCGGCGCCTTGCGCCCTTCACTCATGATCCGCACCCGCTTCGCCCCCAGTCCCACCGGTTATCTGCATATCGGCGGCGCGCGTACGGCCCTGTTCTGCTGGGCTTACGCCAAACAGCTGGGCGGCACGTTCATCCTGCGCGTCGAAGACACCGACCGCGAACGTTCCACCGAGCAGTCGGTGCAGGCCATACTCGACGGCATGCAGTGGCTGGGCCTCGACTATGAAGGTCCGTATTTCCAGATGCAGCGCCTGGATCGATACCGCGTGGCGGCGGAACAACTGCTGCGCGACGGCCACGCCTATCACTGTTATGCGACGCGCGAGGAAATTGACGCCCTGCGCGAGGGGCAGCGCGCGCGCGGCGAAAAACCGCGTTATGACGGTCGCTGGCGTCCGGAAAATGCCAAACGCCTGGGGCTGAAGCCACCCACCGGCATGCAGCCGGTGCTGCGCTTCCGCAATCCCGATGCCGGCGAAGTATCGTTCAACGATCTGGTGAAAGGCCCGATTACCGTGGCCAATGCCGAACTCGACGACCTGGTGATCATGCGCGCTGACGGCATACCGACGTACAACTTCGGCGTGGTCATCGACGATGCCGACATGAACATCACGCATGTGGTGCGCGGCGATGATCATGTCAACAACACGCCGCGGCAGATCAACATGTATCGGGCGCTGGGTGCGAATCTGCCGCTGTTCGCACATCTGCCGATGATCCTCGGTGCCGATGGCGAGCGTCTGTCGAAGCGCCATGGTGCGGTCAGTGTGATGCAGTATTCCGACGACGGCTATTTGCCCGAGGCGCTGAACAACTATCTGGCGCGGCTGGGCTGGTCGCACGGTGATGATGAAAAATTCTCTATGGAGCAACTGGTCGAGTGGTTTGACCTGGCCCACGTCAGTCGTTCGGCGGCGCGTTTCGATGGGGAAAAGCTGAGCTGGCTCAACCAGCAGTATCTGAAGGAGGCGGACGATCAGCGCCTGGCCGGCCTGATGCTGCCGTTTCTGGAACGGGATGGCTGCGATGCCGCCGCCGGACCGCAATTGCACCGCGTGGCGGCGCTGCTCAAGGAACGGGTCAGCACGATCGCGGAACTGGCAGATGCTGCAGTATATTTTTACCGGCGGCTGGAGCCTTCGGCGGCGCTGCGCGAGACACACTACGCGGCGGCGGCGAAGCCTGCGCTGTCTGATTTCCGCAGGCGGCTGGAGACCGTCGAATGGAAGCGCGAGGAAATTGCTACCACACTGAAGGCGGTGCTCGCTGAATATCAGCTCAAGATGCCGAAAATCGCCATGCCGTTGCGGGTCATGGTGACTGGAGAGCCGCAATCGCCCTCCATAGACGCCACCCTGGAACTGATCGGGCGCGATGAAGTGCTGGCGCGGATGGCTCAGGAGCTGGCCCGTTTCCCGGAATGACTTTCTCGGTTTACAGGGTAGGGTCGCATCGGTATAATTCGCCGCTCTCGTGGGGGTATAGCTCAGCTGGGAGAGCGCTTGCATGGCATGCAAGAGGTCAGCGGTTCGATCCCGCTTACCTCCACCAGCAGAACACCTCGCTGTAATCGACGTAGTCCCTATCGTCTAGAGGCCTAGGACATCGCCCTTTCACGGCGGTAACGGGGGTTCGAATCCCCCTGGGGACGCCAGTATGGAAAAAGCCGCCTGAGGGCGGCTTTTTTTATGGCCGATGTTGAGTGTCTGGATTTCTTCCGGGCTGTATCAAAGCAAGTTCTTTGAGCCTTGATCCAACACGTGGATTGCAACGCCTTCATGCTGGTATTTCCGCGTTGCGACGCCCTTGCGCATACGCTAGAGTGTTTCGGTGTTGATTGTCATCACTGCAAATGCAAATTCATCGAGAGCAGGAGTTCATCATGAATCAAAAGGTCCGTTTGGTGGTCCCGGAAGCGCCATCGCCGCAGGCGGTCGACGCGACAGCAATCCGTGCAGTGGCCAAGGGCGGCATCCGCCTGGGTGTGCTCGACAACAGCAAAGGCAATGCCGACCATCTGCTGCGTTTCATCGTCGACGGCGTCAAGGCGCTGATGCCGGTGGCTTCGGTAGTGTCGCTGCGCAAGGACAGTGTCAGCCTGCCTGCCCCCGACGCCATACTCGATCAACTGGCTGCGGAATCGGATTACGTCATTACCGCAATGGCCGATTGAGGGTCGTGCACGTCGTGGAGTGTCCACGACATGGCGAACCTCAGGAAGCGCGGCCTGACGACTGCAGTGATCTGTTCCGGTCCTTTCCTCAAGCTGGGGCAGGCGCAGGCGCGGGTGTTTGGTGTGCCGGATCTGCCGCTGCTGCTGATTCCGCATCCGCTGGGCGG
>JBBKXO010000350.1:0-5634 GCA_037969525.1 Burkholderiales bacterium
ATCAATGCATCAAGATCCTGGTAGATCAGCGCATCGCAACCGATTTCGCGCGCGATCTCTTCGTCCGTCCGTCCGCTGGCAATGAGTTCATCGCGCGTCGGCATATCGATGCCGTAGACGTTGGCGTAGCGGACCGGCGGCGCTGCAGAGGCGAAATAGACCTTGCGAGCGCCGGAGTCCCGGGCCATCTGCACGATCTCCTGGCTGGTGGTGCCGCGCACGATGGAATCATCAACCAGCAGTACGTTCTTGCCGCGGAATTCCATGCCGATCGCGTTGAGTTTCTGCCGCACCGACTTACGTCGAACTGCCTGTCCGGGCATGATGAAGGTCCGCCCGATGTAGCGATTCTTGATGAACCCTTCGCGATAGGAAAGATTGAGCTCCTTGGACAACTGCATCGCCGCCGGACGGCTCGAATCCGGGATCGGGATCACCACGTCGATATCGAGATTGGAAAAATCCTTCTGGATTTTTCTGGCCAGACTCTCACCCATGCGCAAACGGGTTTCGTAAACCGAAATGCCATCGATCACAGAATCGGGGCGCGCGAGATACACAAACTCGAATATGCACGGATTCAGTGTCGGATTTGCCGCACACTGCAGGCTGTGAAAATTGCCGTCAAGGTCGATGAATATTGCTTCACCCGGTGCAACATCGCGCACCACCCGGAAGCCCAGCCCGTCCAGCGCAACGCTCTCCGATGCCACCATGTATTCACTGCCCTGCGGCGTAACGGTCTTGCCGAATACCAGCGGGCGGATGCCATACGGATCGCGGAACGCCAGCAGGCCGTAGCCGGCTATCATCGCCACCACCGCATACGCACCACGGCAACGCCGGTGGACTCCGGACACGGCAGCAAATATCGTCGCCGGATCCAGCTTGTAATTGGTGGCATTGGCGGCCAGTTCGTGCGCCAGCACATTCAGCAGCACTTCCGAGTCGGACTCGGTGTTGACATGGCGCAGGTCAAGGCGAAACAGGTCGTTCTTCAGTTGTTCGGAATTGGTCAGATTGCCGTTGTGACCCAGCACTATGCCGAAAGGCGAATTGACATAAAAAGGCTGTGACTCGGCTGCCGACCATGCCGAGCCCGCCGTCGGATAGCGCGTATGCCCAATGCCGGCATGTCCGACCAGAGCGCGCATGTTACGGGTGCGGAAGACGTCACGCACCATGCCGCCACCCTTGTGCATGTGAAAGCTGGAGCCGTCGGCGGTGACTATTCCGGCAGCGTCCTGACCGCGATGCTGCAGTACCAGCAACCCGTCATAGAGCACCTGGTTGACTTGACCGCTGCCGACGACTCCGACTATTCCGCACATGCCGTTTCCTCAAACATACTTGATATGCTGCCCGATGGCGGACGGCAGCCAGTCCTTGATTACCAGTGCGGCGCGCTCCAGCACAGAACGCAATGCCGCCTCGCGCCAGACCGGCTGCGTAGGCAGAGACGTCGCACCGGCCAGCAATACCAGAAACATCACCACCAGTAATCCACGCGTCAGTCCGAACAATGCACCCAGTATGCGATCCTCAACGCTCAGGCCGGCGCTCTTGACCAATTGCGACACGGCCATGGCCACCAGGCTCATGGCCAGCAGCACCAGGAAAAACACGGTCGCAAAGCCGGCCAGCAGGCGCAATTCCTCGCTGGGAATTTCCTTCGGCATCAGCGTGGCCAGTTCGCCACCGAACAGGGACGCGACGACAAACGCAACTGCCCACGCCGCGAGCGCCAGCACCTCCCGCACCAGTCCGCGAATGACGCTGAGCAGTATGGAAAATCCGATAATGGCAAGAACCACATAATCAAGCAGGGTCATTGGCTAGCGCGGTATGACCTTGCCATCCAGTTCCATACCCTGCAATTGCTTGCGCGCCTTCTCGGCCGCATCACGACTCGGATAGGGCCCGACCCGCACCCGGGTTACCGGGCCTTTGGCGGTTTGCACCACTTCGGTATAGGACTTGAGTCCGGCGCCGGCGATTTTCTGTTGTAAATCCTTGGCTCTGTCGGCATCGGCCAGCGCTACTACCTGGATGACGAAACCACCCGATGCTGCAGCTTGATCTGCGGCACCGTCTATTGCCTTGGCTGTGCTCACGGGTTTCGGTGCCGGTTTGGCTGGCGCCACTGCCGGCTTGGGCTTGGGTTTGGGTTCCGCTTTGACTATCGCTTTGATCTCTGCTTTGGGCTCCGGTTGGGGCTCTGCCTTTGTCTCTGCCGGCTCGGCAACAGCCTGGGAGGGTTCAGCGGGCTTCAACGGCGCAGATTTTGTCGACAGTACGCCTGCGTCAGGCGACGGAATCTGGATATTGATGCTCTGGGAGACTGGTTTGGGCTCCGAATCGAGAATCATGGGCAGCACCACCGCTACCGCAGTGACCAGCACGATGGCGCCGACCAGACGGCGGCGCGCACGCTTCTTCAACTGGAGTTCTTCGTCGCTAACGTTTCTCGCCATGCCTGATACGCCGTAAACGAAGTAATCGATTGATTTTAAACAATTTTTACAGTGCCCGCAGGGCCCGTACCGCGGTCATTGCCGCAGCCACGGTAAGGAACGATCCGAAGGCCAAAATTCTATCACTATCTTCCGCTATCTGATACGCGCGGTCGCAGGCTGCGGCGATATTTGTGCAACTCGTTATGGGCACGCTGATGCCGGCATCGCGCAAAGCCTGCATCAGTGCAGCCTCCGGCATTGCCCGCGGACCTTCCAGCGGCGCCACCAGCCAGTGGTCTATATGGCCGCGCAGCGCGCGCGCCACACCAGCGGCGTCCTTATCCTTCAACATGGAAAAAATTGCCAGTGTATGACGGTGCCCCGTCATCTGCGCGAGATTGTCTGCCAGCGCCGCAGCCGCGTGCGGATTGTGCGCCACATCCAGAATAACCAGCGGCCTGCCGGGCAGGACCTGGAAGCGTCCGGGATTCTCAACATGCACCAGACCCGCCCGAATGTCGCCGGCAGTCACCGGCAGACGAGCGCGCAGGGCATCCAGTGCTGCAATGCAGGCGCTGGCATTGGCCAACTGAAAGCCGCCGCGCAAGGCCGGTAGCGGCAGGCCGTGGCGGTCGCTGCCAGGCCCCCAATAGCGCCATTGCGCAGCCTGCGCCACGTAGCCGAAATCGCTACCGATCAGCAGCAACCCGGCATTGATACGCCGCGCCTGTTCGGCCACAGTCAGTGGCGGGTCCGCATCCGCGCAGATCGCCGGCCGTCCGGCGCGGAAGATATGCGCCTTTTCGAAGCCGATCTGCTCACGCGTGTTGCCCAGATATTCAACATGATCCACCGCGACACTCATCAGCAACGCCGCGTCGGCGTCAAAAACATTGACTGCATCCAGGCGCCCGCCCAGCCCGACCTCGAGGATCGCCACATCGACCTGGCGTTCACGGAACAGCCAAACCGCAGCCAGCGTACCAAACTCGAAATAAGTCAATGCGACGCCGCTGGTGACGCGCGCCTGCTCGACCGCCGCGAAAGCGCGCACCAGATCGGCATCGTCTGCGTCTTTGCCGGATATGCGCACACGTTCGTTGTAGCGCAGCAGATGCGGCGATGTATAAGTGCCGACTCGATAACCGGCGTGACCCAGGATGGCATCGAGCAGCATGCACGCCGAGCCCTTGCCGTTGGTACCGCCGACAGTGATGACTGGAAACGCGATTTCTAGACCCAGCGCTTCGCGTACGACCGCAACCCGGTCAAGACCCATGGCAATGGCCTGCGGATGCTGGCGCTCAATGTACGCAAGCCAGTCCGCCAGCGTTTCAGGATTGTTCATCGCATGCATGACGGCAACCGGTCCATGGCTTACGCCACCGGATAAATCATTGGAAATTTGGCGGATAGTGCCGGGAAATCAGCCGGACGCCGGCTGTTTCAGCAGCAGCGCCAGCAGCCGGGCCAGCGAGTCGCGCATCTGGCGACGGTCGACGATCATGTCCAGCGCGCCCTTTTGCATCAGGAATTCCGAGCGCTGAAAACCTTCGGGCAGGGTCTCACGCACCGTCTGCTCAATGACGCGCGGACCGGCAAAACCGATCAGCGCGTTGGGCTCGGCCAGGACCACGTCGCCGATCATGGCAAAACTGGCAGACACCCCGCCCATGGTCGGGTCGGTCAGCACCGATATGAACGGCAGGCGATCGTCGGCAAGGCGCGTCAGCGCGGCGCAGGTTTTGGCCATCTGCAGCAGAGAAAACAATCCTTCCTGCATGCGTGCGCCTCCGGTGGCGGTAAAACAGATGAACGGCAGACGCTGCTCGACGCAGACCTGCACTCCGCGCACAAACCGTTCACCAACAACGGAACCCATGGAACCGCCGAGAAATCCGAATTCAAATGCGGCGGCCACCACCGGAATATCCTTGATCGCGCCCTGCATCACCACCAGCGCATCTTCTTCCCCCGTCTCGGCGCGCGCATCCGCCAGGCGGTCAATATAGCGCTTGCTGTCGCGGAACTTCAGGCTGTCTACCGGCAACACTTCAACGCCGATCTCATAACGCCCCTCCATGTCGAGCAGCCAATCGAGGCGTTCACGCGCTGAAATCCGGTTGTGGTGATTGCATTTCGGGCAGACGAACAGGTTCTTTTCCAGATCCGTACGGTAGAGCACCGCCTCGCAGGAATCACACTTGCTCCACAGCCCCTCCGGAACCGCTTTTTTCGGACTGCCGGAATCGCGCTTGATGCGCGGCGGCAGCAATTTCTGCAGCCAGCTCATGCCGCCCGCTCCCCGTCGTCCCGGTCCATTGCGCCACGAATGCCAGCGATGAATGCACCCGCCCGCGCAACGGCTTCGTTCGGCGCCGCTTCGATTTCCTGCACCAGTCGACTGCCTATCACCACCGCATCGGCGATTCGGGCAATGGCGCGAGCCGTTTCACCATCCCTGATGCCAAAGCCCACGCCCACCGGCAACTTCGTGAACTTCCGGATGTGTGCTATGTGCAGTGCCACGTCATCTACGTCTATGTTCGCTGCACCGGTGACGCCCTTGAGCGACACGTAATACAGATAGCCCCGACCCAGTGCCGCCACCTGCTTCAGGCGCGCATCCGATGTGGTCGGCGACAACAAAAACACGGTATCCAGTCCTGCAGCATCCAGTGTCTCCACCAGTGTTTGCGCCTCTTCAGGCGGGTAGTCGACAACCAGTGCGCCGTCCACGCCGGCCGCCTTGGCTGCGGCCGCAAAAGCTTCCACGCCCATGGCTTCGACCGGGTTCGCATAGCCAAACAGCACCACTGGCGTATCGGCGTTGGTTTTACGGAATTCAGTCACATAGCCGATCACATTGCGCAGCGACACCCCGTGCTTCAGTGCACGTTCACTGGAACGCTGGATCACCGGTCCGTCGGCCATCGGATCCGAAAACGGCACGCCCAGTTCGATGATGTCGGCCCCGCCTGCAACCAGCGCGTGCATCAGCGGCACACAAATCGCAGGTTCAGGGTCGCCCGCAGTTACAAACGGGATGAGCGCCTTGCGGCCCTCTTTTTTAAGTCGTGCGAACGTAGCGGCTATGCGGGACATTGGCGGATTCTTGTTTGCAGCATTAAAACTTGATGCCGGATTTTTCGGCGACGGTATGCATATCCTTGTCGCC
>JBBKXO010000351.1:0-4096 GCA_037969525.1 Burkholderiales bacterium
GAACAATGGCAGGAAGCTGGTGCAAAATAATGGGCGTTAATGATTCGTTCCTGGAAACCGGGTTAATGGCAGGCCATGGATAAGCTGGTCATCGAAGGTGGCGTGCCGCTGTCCGGCACGGTTGCCATATCCGGCGCCAAGAACGCCGCGCTGCCAATACTCACGGCCGCCTTGCTGACTGATGAACCATTGGTCGTCGAAAATCTGCCGCACCTGCGCGATGTCTCGACCATGCTCAATCTGCTGATGCAGATGGGTGTCACCACGTCGCTGGATGAGAAAGGCGGCGTCGAACTGCGCGCGGCAAAAATCACCGACCCGGTGGCGCCGTATGAACTGGTTAAAACCATGCGTGCTTCGGTGCTGGTGCTGGGTCCGCTGGTGGCGCGGCTGGGTGAGGCGAGGGTGTCCTTGCCGGGCGGCTGCGCAATCGGCCTGCGCCCGGTGGATCAGCACCTGAAGGGGCTGCAGGCCATGGGCGCCACGATCGTCATGGAACAGGGCTACATGATCGCGCGCGCTTCACGGCTGAAGGGTGCACGCATCTGCATGGACCTCGTAACGGTCACCGGTACCGAGAACCTGATGATGGCGGCTGCGCTGGCCGATGGTGTAACGATCATCGAAAACGCGGCGCGCGAACCTGAGGTTATCGATCTGGCGGCGTGCCTGACGGCGATGGGTGCAAAAATCAGCGGCGCCGGTACCGACGTCATCACCATTGAGGGCGTAGAGCGACTGCACGGCGCCCGCCACAGCGTAATGCCGGATCGCATTGAAACCGGTACTTTTCTGGTGGCGGCAGCCGCCACCGGCGGCGATGTGCGGCTGACCGGCGCGCGCCCCCGAACGCTGGATGCGGTGCTCGACAAGCTGCGCGAAACCGGCGTGCACATCGAGACCGGTGACGATTGGATACAGGTCAAAGCCAATGGCGGGCTGAAGGCGGTCAATGTGCGCACGGCGCCCTATCCTGCATTCCCGACTGACATGCAGGCACAGTTTATGGCGCTGAACAGTGTGGCGCGGGGCGCTTCGCGCATCGTCGAGACGATTTTTGAGAACCGTTTCATGCATGTGCAGGAACTGCAGCGTCTCGGCGCCGACATTGAAGTTGAAGGCAACTCTGCTGTGATCAAGGGTGTCGCCGGGCTGAATGGCGCGACGGTAATGGCGACGGATCTGCGCGCCTCGGCCAGCCTGGTCATCGCCGGATTGATCGCGCAGGGGGCCACCACGGTCGAACGCATTTATCATCTCGACCGCGGTTACGAACGCATAGAAGAAAAACTGTCAAAACTCGGCGCCCGCATCCGGCGGGTGAGCTGAGGCTGGAGGCGCCAACCATGCGTGACTACTGGCTGAACAAACTGTTCTTTGACCTGCAGGACCCGGCAAAGGCAGCCGAGTACCGTGCGGGACGCGCACAGGTGCTTGACCGATATACATTGAAGCCGGAAGTTCGTGCGGCGGTGGAGGCTGACGACGTCGGTTATCTGGCGACATTGGTTAATCCCTATCTGCTGCGATTTTATTTCCTGGTTGCAGGCATGCCCGATGATGAATTCCTGCGCCGTATTCGTGCCACCGGAGGCGTGAATGGCTGAACTCGCTGGTGTCTATGCGGCGAGCCATGGGCCGCTGATTATCCGCAAATGGGCGCAGGTGACGCCGGAGCACCAGCAGGCGCTGAATACCGCGTTTGCCGAATTGGGCCGGCGCATCAAGGCGGCCCGGCTTGACGCACTGGTGATCATTTCGCCGGATCACTGGGTCAATTTTTCACTGGCTCACCTGCCGTCGATCTGTGTAGGCGTCGGCGAAATTCACGACGGTCCGAACGAGCCGTGGATGATGCAGGAGTTTCCGCACCAGACATTGCCGGGACATCCGCAGCTTGCGCACCACATACTCGAAACCGCGCTGGAATCAGGATTCGAGCCGTCAGTGTCGCACCGGATGATCCTTGATCACGGCTTCTGCATACCGTTGCTGAAAGCGGGGATAGCACCGTTGCCGATCGTGCCTGTCGTGTTCAACGACATCGAGCCGCCGTTTCCGTCGGTGTCGCGCTGCTATGCCTGGGGTGAAATGCTGTCCCGTGCGATTGCATCCATGCCCGGACAGTTGCGCGTTGGTGTGCTCGGCAGCGGCGGGTTGAGCCATTCCATCGGGGAAGCGACCATGGGACTGATCGAAGAAGATTTCGACCACGAATGCATCGACCATTTCCAGCGTGGCGATGCTCAGGCGTTGTGCAAATTTTTGACGCAGCGCCTGCCACAGGTCGGCAACGGCGCCTCCGAAATCCGCAACTGGGTTGCCGCCCACGGCGTCGCCGGCGGACGCGGCTTCGAGCTGATCAATTACAGTGCGATCCCCGAAGTCATCGTCGGCTGCGGTTTTGCCACATGGGATCTGGGTAAGCGAACTTGAGTGACGCGGCGGCCATCATTTCGGTTGACCGCATTTTTTTAGAAACCATCATGCCGGCAGATCCATGTCTGCGGCGTAACTGTTCTGTTTGTAATGGAAAGGCACGGGGCCGTCGGGCAGGCCGCGGATGAACTGCTTGACGAATGGATCCTCGGACTTTTTTACATCCTCCGTAGTGCCTTGCGCGACGACTTTGCCGTCAGCGAGGAAATACACGTAATCGATGGCTTTCAGCGATTCATGGGCATCGTATGAGACCACTATCGAAGTCACGCCCAGCGCGTCATTGAGCTGGCGGATCAGCTTGCCAACCACATTGCAGGAAATCGGATCAAGACCCGCGAAGGGCTCGTCATACATGATCAGGTCGGGATCCAGAGCAATGGCACGCGCTAGACCCACACGCCGCAGCATGCCGCCGGAGCATTCTGAGGGCATCAGCTGGGCTGCGCCGCGCAGTCCTACGGCATTCAGCTTCATCAGCACCAGATCGTTGATCATGTCTTCGGTCAAAGCGGTTTTTTCGCGCATCTGGAAGGCAAGGTTTTCGAACACCGAGAGATCGGTGAATAATCCGCCTTGCTGGAATTGCATGCCCATTTTGCGGCGCAGACGGTACAACGCATCCCGGTCGAGTTGATGGATATCTTCTCCGAGTACGGTGACCTTGCCGCGTGCCGGACGCAACTGGGCACCGATCAGGCGCAACAGCGTGGATTTGCCGCAGCCGCTGGCGCCCATGATGCCGATCACCTGGCCACGCGGGATGGTCAGGCTGACGGATTTGAAGATTTCGTGCGTACCGTAGGAAAACGCAAGATCTTCGATTTTTACGACATGGTCAGTGGTCATGGGTGTGGGGGAGATTCAGGTGTAGTCGGAGTGTAACGCGCAGCGCTGCTTTCGTGAACTGCGTGCATCCCGTCGGCCGATGGAAATACGTTACAATTCAGCACTTTCCCAGGCGCCTGCGGGCGCCGACTTGTGTGCCATTCCGCCCAGTCATGCAGCCATGATTACCATCGCGCTCTCGAAGGGCCGTATTTTTGACGAAACCGTGCCGCTATTGAAAGCGGCGGGCATCATCACGCGCGAAAATCCGGAGACATCGCGCAAACTGATCCTTGCCACCAACCGCCGCGATGTGCGCGTGATCATCGTGCGAGCTACCGATGTCCCGACTTACGTCCAGTTCGGCGGCGCCGACCTGGGTGTGGCGGGCAAGGATGTGCTTGATGAACACGGCGGCGGCGGGCTCTACCAGCCGCTGGATCTCAAAATCGCCAAATGCCGGATGATGGTCGCGGTACGCAAGGACTTTGATTACGCTACTGCGGTACGCCAGGGCGCGCGCCTGAAAGTCGCCACCAAGTACGTGCAGGTCGCGCGCGAGCATTTTGCGGCGAAAGGCGTGCATGTTGATCTCATCAAGCTCTACGGTTCCATGGAACTGGCACCCCTGACCGGTCTCGCCGACGCCATCGTTGACCTGGTCAGCACCGGCGGCACGCTGAAGGCCAACGGACTGGTTGCGGTTGAGGAAGTCGGGTTCATCAGTTCGCGATTGGTGGTCAACCAGGCTGCGCTGAAACTGAAACGCGCCGCGCTGCAGCCGCTGATCGAAACATTTGCCCGTGCCGTGGGCTGACCATGCGCAGGC
>JBBKXO010000352.1:0-5469 GCA_037969525.1 Burkholderiales bacterium
ATTCTTCGCAAGGCGTGCCAAACATCATGTAGAGGAAATTTTCTACGTACGACAGCGAATTTTTCGGATACATGAACGGCTGGCCCGAATTGTATTTGTAGGCCATCGCGGTAATGGTCGGCAGTTTGGCAATCAGCCGGAATGCCGATATTTCACGACTGCGCGCGTCATGGATGTTGATCGAGTCGTGATAGAAGGCCGACAGCGCACCAACGACGCCGCACAGCACCGCCATCGGGTGCGCATCGCGACGGAAGCCGCGGAAGAAAAAATTCATCTGGTCGTGCACCATCGTGTGACTGGTGACGATATCGTCGAATTCCAGCTTCTGCGGCTTGTTGGGCAACTCGCCGTTGAGAATCAGGTAAGCCACTTCCAGGAAGTCGCATTTTTCAGCCAGCTGCTCGATCGGGTAACCGCGATAGAGCAGCACACCTTCATCACCGTCGATGTAGGTGATGTTGGAGCGGCAGCTCGCCGTGGACATGAATCCCGGGTCATAGGTGAACTTGCCAGTCCTGGAATACAGACTGCGCACATCAATGACATCGGGGCCTATAGTGCCGCCGAAAATCGGAAAATCGACCGACGGGGTACCGTCGCTGAAAGACAGGGTTGCGAGCTTTTCCTTCATAGCAATCTCCGTATTTTCAATAACTTATGGATTATTCATAATGTAAATTATGAATATCGTGACTACTCCGGCTGCTGCAGCCGCCGCACCAGAAAATCATAACGCTCGGGTGCTACTTCCTGCCCCATCACCCAGGCCAGCAACCGGGGGTCGGCTTCCTGCAGTAATTCCTTGAACATCTGTACCTGTGCAGCATCCAGCGCCGGCAGTTCATGCTCCAGAAAACGATTCAGCACCAGATCCAGTTCCAGCATTCCGCGCCGGCACTGCCAGCGAATACGGTCCAGTTCTGCCACATTCCTGCCCTACACCGTCCGCTTCACCAGCAAATCCTTGATCTTGCCGATAGCCCGGGTCGGATTCAGGCCCTTCGGGCAGACATCCACGCAATTCATGATGGAGTGGCAACGAAACAGCCGGTATGGATCTTCGAGATTGTCCAGCCTCTCGTTAATGGCCTCGTCGCGGGTATCGGCGATGAAGCGATAGGCCTGGAGCAAACCGGCCGGGCCGACAAACTTGTCCGGATTCCACCAGAACGAGGGGCATGATGTCGTGCAGCAGGCACAGAGTATGCACTCGTAGAGGCCGTTGAGTTCCTCCCGGTCTGCCGGCGACTGCAGCCGTTCTGTTTCCGGACGCGGCGTGTCGTTGATGACGTAGGGCGTAACCGAGTGGTATTGCTTGAAAAACTGCGACATGTCGACGATCAAGTCGCGGATCACCGGCAGACCGGGCAGCGGGCGGATGACTACCGGCTCTTTCAAGTCGGCAACCTTGGTAATGCACGCCAGGCCATTCTTGCCATTGATGTTCATCGCATCCGAGCCGCATACGCCTTCCCTGCAGGATCGGCGGAATGAGAACGAATCATCCACGGCCTTCAGGCGGATCAGGGCGTCAAGGAGCATGCGGTCCGTCGGCTCCAGCTCAATATCATAGTCCTGCATGCGCGGCTTGGCGTCGACGTCGGGGTTGTAGCGATAAATGGATAGGCGCATCTATGTTCCTCGATTCCTGGTCCTTGATACTCAGTAAACCCTGGCCTTGGGCTCAAACGATTCCACCGTCAGTGGTTTGAGCTTGACCGGGCGGTAGGCAAGCTGGTTACCCTCTTTGTACCAAAACGTGTGTTTCAACCAGTTGGTGTCGTCCCGATTCGGGAAATCGCTGCGGTCGTGGGCGCCGCGGGATTCCTGCCGCGCCTGCGCCGAAATCATCGTCGATACCGCAACTTCAACCAGATTGCCCAATTCGAGCGCCTCCACCCGCGCGGTATTGAAAACCTTGCTCTTGTCCTTCACATAGAGCCGTTCGGCGCGCTGCGCAACCTCGTTGATTTTCTTGACCCCTTCCGCGAGGCTGTCAGGGAAGCGAAACACGCCACAATGCAGTTGCATGGTTGTGCGCAATTCCGCACCCACCTCGGCTACGCTTTCGCCGGATTGTGCAGAGTCCAGCCTAGACACGCGTTCCAGTGCGCGATCGGCCGCATCTTTCGGCAACGACTGATGGGAACTTCCGCCGCTGGCGAGATCTTTCACGACCTGCTCACCGGAGGCCTTGCCGAACACCAGCAGATCCAGCAGTGAGTTGGTGCCCAGGCGGTTCGCACCATGCACGGACACGCACGCGCATTCTCCCGCGGCATAAAGCCCGTTCACTACGGATGCGCCATCGTGGCCAGCCAGCACCTGTCCGTACATATTGGTCGGTATTCCGCCCATCATGTAATGACACGTCGGCACCACGGGAATCGGCTCCTTGACCGGGTCGACGTTCGCGAACTTCTTGGCGATTTCCCGGATGCCGGGAAGGCGCTTGTCAATGACATCCGCACCCAGGTGATCCAGCTTCAGCAGAATATAATCCGCGTCCTTGCCTGCACCGCGGCCTTCTTTTATTTCGGTTGCCATCGCACGCGAGACCACGTCGCGGCTGGCGAGATCCTTGACCGTCGGTGCGTAACGTTCCATGAAGCGCTCGCCGTTCTTGTTCAGCAGAAAGCCGCCCTCCCCGCGCACACCTTCGGTAATCAATACGCCGGCACCCGCTACACCGGTAGGGTGGAACTGCCAGAACTCCATGTCTTCGAGTGCGATTCCCGCGCGAGCAGTCATGCCCAGACCGTCGCCGGTATTGATGAACGCATTGGTACTGGCGGCGTAGATACGCCCCGCACCACCCGTCGCCAGCAAGGTGGCTTTGGCCTGCAGTATCGTCACCTCACCGGTTTCCATCTCCATTGCGACCACACCCAGCACATCTCCGGCCTGGTTGCGAATCAGGTCCAGCGCCATCCATTCGATATAAAACTGGGTATTGGCTCGCACATTGCGCTGATACAGTGTGTGCAGCATCGCATGACCGGTCCGGTCCGCCGCCGCGCAGGCCCGCTTCACTGCACGCTCGCCGTAGTTGCTGGTATGGCCGCCGAACGGACGCTGGTAAATTTTGCCGTTATCCAGGCGGTCGAAAGGCATGCCGAAATGCTCGAGTTCAATCACGACTTCATTGGCCTTGCGACACATGAACTCGATCGCGTCCTGATCGCCGAGGTAATCGGACCCCTTGACGGTGTCATACATGTGCCAGTGCCAGTTGTCCGGTTCCTCATTGCCCAGCGAGGCGGACACGCCACCTTGTGCTGCCACGGTATGCGAGCGCGTCGGGAAAACCTTGGATAGCACGGCTACCCGCAGATTGGCTTCGGCCAGTTGCAGTGCCGCGCGCAGTCCGGAACCACCGGCGCCCACTACGACGGCGTCAAATTGTCTTGTTGTAATTGCCATTGCCTATCTGCCCCACAGAATCTGCACTGTCCACGCCCCGTAGGCGATCAACGCGATTATCACGACCACGTACAGCGTCAGTCGCAAGCCCGCATCCTTGATGTAATCCATGAATATATTGCGCACGCCGACCCATGCATGGAACAGCATTGCCATCACAAACAGCACGGTCGAGTAGCGCATCAGATCCAGTTGCCACAGCGCCTGCCAGTGCCAGTAATCAAATTTCGGCAGTATGATTAACGCCATCAGCACCAACAGCGTGTAGACCAGCATGACCACTGCTGTTACCCGCTGCGCCAGCCAGTCGCGCAAGCCGTAATGGGCGCCCACCACTTCGCGTTTCACCATAGCGCCACTCCCACCGCCAGCGTCAGGACCACACCCGCCGCCAAGACGATGATGCTGGTCACGCGCGCAGTTTCCAGTTCAGTGCCAACGTCAAGATCCAGGAACAGGTGGCGCAGTCCGGCGAAGAGGTGGTGCAGATAACCCCACAGCAGACCCAGCAGCACCAGTTTCATCAGGGGATGCGTCACCACGGAGCGGAATTCGGCGAAAGACGCGGGTGACTGCAGGCTCGCCTGAAACAGCCATAGCAACAACGGCAGCATCAGGAACAGCACTGCACCACTGACCCGATGCATGATGGAAATGATGGCCGGCAGGGGCAGGCGGATCACCAGCAGATTGAGATGCTTGGGCCGGGGTTTGGCGACTGTCGACGACACGCGCTCTCCTTGATTACGGATTTTTGATTAACACGCCGGCAGGCCGGCGGGAGCTCGGAAACAGCTGCGACACATGGATGATTCGATATTTCACGGAACAATTACGAAACTATTACGGGACAATCAAGGAGCGATCGTGGCAGGACCCTGTTGCTGCACTGCAATCGAGGCATCAGTTGAGAGTTTTTAGCACAAGTAGAAATTGTTAGTACTGCACTTGGTATTGATATTAAGCGCATGAAATACTACCAGCTTTCCTGTAGCGAAGAAACGCAAAAGTACGCAGTTCATCAGCAAAAACTGTTCAGGCGAGTGGCGATCGTTGACGCACGCGTAAGGCTCTGATGCGCATGACCATGCGCTGAATTCTACATGTCATCATGCAATGCCGCATGATGCATGATGCATGTCGACGGCATTTGATCAGGGTCAAAAATAGTCTGCGTCGCCCACTGGTGACAACTGATGTCCATCAGCACTGTGTAGCAGTGCGTCTGCCGCAACGTGTTGACCATGATTCCCTGCGTTCGCTATCATCCACCAGTTCACAGGTGTGCGCGCTGCACTTCAAAATCCGCTCCGGATGGCCGCCGCTTCCCCCAAAATTTCAAGGAAATTCAGGAGCTTCCAGATGAAACAACCCATGCGCGTAGCCGTTACAGGCGCCGCCGGCCAGATCGGCTACAGCCTGCTTTTTCGCATTGCCAGCGGTGAAATGCTCGGCAAAGACCAACCGGTCATCCTGCAACTGTTGGAAATTCCGGATGAGCGGGCGCAGAAGGCGCTCAAGGGCGTGATGATGGAACTCGACGATTGCGCGTTCCCGCTGCTGCACGGCATGGTACCGGCTGCGGATCCGATGGTTGCCTTTGCCGACGTGGATGTGGCTTTGCTGGTCGGTGCCCGCCCCCGCGGCCCCGGCATGGAGCGCAAGGATCTGCTCGAAGCCAATGGCCGGATATTCGCACCGATGGGCCAGGCGCTGTCTGCAGTCGCCAAACCCAGTGTCAAAGTGCTGGTAGTCGGCAACCCGGCGAACACCAACTGCCTGATCGCCATGAAAAACGCGCCCAACCTGACGCCGGCCAATTTTTCGGCAATGATGCGTCTGGACCACAATCGCGCACTGACCCAGGTTGCACAAAAAATCGGCAAGCCGGTTACCGATATCAGGAAAATGATCGTCTGGGGCAACCACTCGGCAACACAGTATCCGGATGTCTTCCAGGCTACTGCTGGCGGCCGGAAAATCTGGCCAATGATCAAGGACAAGGACTGGCTGGAAAACAATTTCATTCCGACCATCCAGAAG
>JBBKXO010000353.1:0-2851 GCA_037969525.1 Burkholderiales bacterium
AATTGATTTAATTGAATATTTACTATGTACCAAAGCGTCTAGCCGGACGCCGTTATAGTAACCAATCATGAGTTACGCTTCTCAACTGCTCGACCTGCTGGTGCAGGTCATGCTGCCCCTGTCGCTGCTGGTGGCTGCGGGTGCGCTGTGGCCGCGCTTCTTTCCCGACACCGACGTCGAGCAGATGCGCACGGCACTGAACCGGCTGGTGATGTATCTGCTGTTCCCCTGCATCCTGTTCGCGATTTCGGCCACCACGCCGATCAGCATGAACCTACTGTCGGTGCCGCTGCTAGTCGGCATCGGCTCGCTGAGTGCCGGCGGCATCCTGTATGTGATGCTCTATCGCATACGCCTGTGGCCGCATCTCAATGACGGCACGCGCGCCTCTCTCGTGCTGGCGGGCATGTTCGGCAATACATTCAACATCGGTCTGCCGGTGCTGGTTTTTTTCTTCGGCGCCGCCGCGACCAGTTACGCCGCGTTCAATGACATGCTGATGACCATGCCTCTGGTGTGGAGCCTGGGTGTGTGGATATCCACGCGACTGGGTGGACAGAATCAGTCCGGCCCGCAGCCCTCGGTGTTCAAGATCATGATGTCGATGCCACCGATCTGGGCCTTTCTGCTGGGCACGGCGAGCCAGCAGCTCGGACTTACCTATGATCCGCTGGTCAACGCGGCGCGGTTCATCGGTCTTGCCAACATACCCGTGATCCTGTTTGTACTGGGCATGACCATTCCGTGGCGCAACCTCAAGCCACGTCCGGAAATCCTCGCTGCGGCAGGCATCAAGCTGCTGGTGACGCCGCTGATCGTGTGGCTGGTGGCACCGCAGATCTTTGATCACATCGGTGAGGCCCAGTTTGCGGCGGTGGCGCTGGCGACGACGCCGTCGATGATGACGGCCTTGTTGCTGGCCAACCGCTTTGGTCTGGATGACGCGGCTGCGGCGCTGTTGATCGGCTGGAGCACTATACTGTTCTGGATCACTCTGCCGCTGATCATGGCCTTTGGCTGGATCGGCACTGCCTGAAAGCTTACCGAAGTGAAAGGACTATGACGTGAACGTAGGTTTCATCGGACTGGGTGCGATGGGGCGCCATATGGCGGGTCATCTGCTGCGCGGCGGCCATGCGCTGGGCGTATACGCGCGGCGCGCCGAGAGCGCGGCGCCGCTGCTTGCCGCTGGGGCCACACGCTACGCAACGCCTGCTGCGCTAGCGGCGGCCTGTGATGTTGTGTTTACCATTGTCACTGCGTCCAGCGATTTTGAAGCTGTAGCGCTGGGTGCTGACGGCATGATTCACGGTGCGCGCGCCGGCAGCGTGGTGGTCGACATGGAAACCATATCACCGGAGGTGGCGCGGTCGGTGGCCGCGGCACTCGAGGCCAAGGGCATAGACATGCTCGATGCGCCAGTATCCGGCGGGCCGATGGGTGCGGAGCAAGGCGCGCTGTCGATCATGGTGGGCGGCAAGCCTGAAGTATTTGAGCGAGTGAAACCGCTATTCGCCTGCATGGGCAAGACCATCACGCGGGTCGGCGACAGCGGCGCCGGGCAGGTCACCAAGGCCTGCAATCAGCTGGCGCTGCTGGTGACGGCGCAAGGCGTGGCTGAAGCGCTGCACTTGGCGGCACGGCTGGGGGCTGATCCCGGCAAAGTGCGCGATGTCATGCTGGGCGGCATCGCCGCGAGCCGCGTCATGGAAGTGTTCGGCAAGCGCATGGTCGAGCACAATTTTGACAACGGCATTGACACCCGCCTCTATCACAAGGATCTGGGCATCGTGCTGGATCTCGCACACCAGGCGCAGATCGCCTCGCCCGCTGCAGCGCTGGTGATGCAGCAGATCAATGCACTGATGGGGCAGGGTAAAGGCCGGCAGGACCTGGCATCACTGATCACCGTGCTTCAAGGCATGTCCGGATCTGGCAATACAATCTGAAACGCAGCAACGTAACCCACGGGATAGAGCCATGAGCTTTACGCAAATCGAATCTGCCACGCCGCGGCTGACACGTTCAGAACTGGCGGTGCCCGGTGTCAACCCGGCGCTGTTCGACAAGGCCGCGAAATCGGCGGCTGATGTCATTTTTCTGGATCTGGAAGATGCGGTGGCGCCGGATGACAAACCACAGGCGCGGAAAAATGTCATCGCGGCACTCAATGACCTGGACTGGGGCCGCAAGATCTTGGCCGTTCGCATCAACGGCCTCGACACGCATTACATGTACCGCGATGTCGTCGATCTGGTCGAGCAGTGTCCGCGGCTGGACATGCTGGTCATACCCAAGGTCGGCGTGCCGGCCGATGTCTATGCACTGGACATGCTGGTCACCCAGATCGAACAGGCGCAGGGACGGGGGATAGCCGGAAACAAACGCGGCGACAAACGCATAGGTTTCGAGGTGCTGATCGAGACTGCGCTGGGGCTGGCCAATGTCGAAGCCATTGCGCAGTCGAGTCGCCGGCTGGAGGCACTGTGTTTCGGTTCCGGCGATTTTGCCGCCTCTACGCGCGCGCGCACCACCATCATAGGCGGGCTGCATCCCGATTATGGCGTGTTGTCAGATCGCGATGCTGAGGGGCGCCGTGACTATCATCAGGCCGATCCCTGGCATGCGGCGCAGGTCCGCATCCTGGTGGCCTGCCGTGCCTACGGCCTGCGGCCGATCGACGGACCGTACGGCGATTTCAAGGATGCCGATGGTTACCTCGCGGCGGCGCGCCGCGCGGCGGCACTGGGATTTGAGGGGAAATGGGCGATACATCCGACGCAGATCGCTGCCGCCAACGAGGTGTTCAGTCCGTCAGCAGAAGAGGTGACCAGGGCGCGCCGCATAGTGG
>JBBKXO010000354.1:0-4269 GCA_037969525.1 Burkholderiales bacterium
GCGGCACTGGGATTTGAGGGGAAATGGGCGATACATCCGACGCAGATCGCTGCCGCCAACGCCGTGTTCAGTCCGTCAGCAGAAGAGGTGACCAGGGCGCGCCGCATAGTGGAAGCCATGGCGCAGGCCGCGCGTGAGGGCAAGGGGGCTGTGCAGGTCGATGGCCGCCTAGTCGATATCGCCAATATCCGCATGGCGCAGAATCTGCTGAAAAAAGCGGAAGCAATAGCTGGACACTAAGCGGGCCTCTGAGCGGCCCACAGTACAGGCTGCTGAGACCGAATGGTGGAGCGGTAGTGCTATCGCCATCATCCCGAAAATTGGCTAGACTGGTCCCAAGCCGGTCGGTCTCGGCATCTCCAGAGGAGGGGATCATGAAAACAGTAAGCCAGTTGTTGCAGGACAAGGGCGGCAGTGTGTTGTCGGTCACGCCGGAGTCCACTGTGTTTGATGCGCTGAAACTGATGGCGGAAAAAAACGTCGGCGCTCTGCTGGTGATGAGCGGCGAGAAGCTGCACGGCATATTGTCTGAACGCGACTATGCGCGAAAAGTCATCCTGCTCGGCAAATCCTCGCACGAACTCGAAGTAAGCGAAATCATGTCGGATGAAGTGGTTACGGTAACGCCCAAGCAGACGGTGGACGATTGCCTGGCGCTGATGACGGGCCGCCGCATCCGCCACCTGCCGGTGCTCGACAACGGGAAGGTAGTCGGGGTGCTGTCGATCGGTGACCTGGTCAAGGCCGTGATCGCGTTGCAGCAGCAAACCATCCAGGAGCTGGAAAGTTATATCCACAGCTGATGTCATCCGCGCGGGGCTGCTGATCAGCAGAGATCCGGTGGCTCATGCTTGCATGGCAACGTAAATCCCCCATGAAATTCGGCGCGATCATCATCGGTGATGAAATACTGTCGGGCAAACGCCAGGACAAGCACCTGGCCAAGGCTATTGCCGTGCTGGGTGCACGCGGCCTGGAATTGTCCTGGATCCAGTACCTGGGCGACGATCCGGAACTGATTACATCCACTCTGCAACGCACGCTGGTCAGTAGCGATATCGTATTCAGTTTCGGCGGTATCGGCGCCACACCTGATGATCACACCCGGCAATGTGCTGCGCGGGCGGCCGGCGTCGCACTGCAACTGCATCCTGACGCGGAAGCCGAGATTCGTGACCGCTTCCGCGATGATCCCAAGGGCGTCACGCCGCAGCGGCTGGTGATGGGCGAGTTTCCGCAGGGCGCCGCGATTATTCCCAACCCGTATAACCGCATTCCGGGTTTCAGCCTGCGTGATCATCATTTTCTGCCCGGGTTTCCCGAAATGGCATGGCCGATGCTGGAGTGGGTGCTGGGGAACCGCTATGCACATGCCAGCGCCGAGCGCGCGGCGGAAGCCGCAATCATCGTGCGCGAGGCCGGCGAGAGCCAGTTGATCGAACTGATGAATGAATGCCTGCGCGCGTTCCCTGGACTGAAAGTGTTCAGCCTGCCGCGGGTGACCCCAGAGCGCTATATCGAATTGGGTGTACGCGGCAATGCGGCCCAGGTCACGGCAGCGATCGCGATGCTGCAGGCGGGAGTGAGCGGGCTGGGATTTCCTTGGACAGCAGTGCAGGCCTGAACCGGTCAGGGTCGCCCATAAAAAAAGCCCCCGTTACCGGGGGCTTTAGTTTGCAGCATGTTACTGGTAATTATTTCTTTGCCGCTTTCTTCACCGAGGCGGTCGCTTGCTTGGCAGTGGCTTCCAGATTGGCCTGAGAGGCTTGCGCGAACTGCTTGGCGACTTTGGTCAGGTTGTCGTAGGACGAGTTGACCGCAGCGATCGCCGATTTGATGGCAGCAACACCGACTTCAGAACCGGCCGGGGCCGTTTTCACCATTTTGTCGAGGCCGGCAACGACTTCTTTGTTGAACTCGGTAACTTGCCCTTCAACCAGTTTGCCGATTTCGGCCTGGGTTTCGGAGGTCAGGTCGTAAACGCTTTTGGCGTAGGCAGTGGCTTTTTCCATCGTCGGTTGCGTGATGGTGTCTTTCAGCGCAGCCAGTTGTTGGAAGTCTTTGACGGCGGCCAGGGCTTTTGCGCTCTGGATGCTGTCGGCAAATGCAGATTTGGCTGCTTTCATTTGCAGGTCGATCATGCGTTCGGTGCCTTCGATCGCTACGCCAGCAAAGCGCATTGCGGCTTCGAGGTTGGCTTTGTTCATTGCAATAAGTTGTTCTGGGGTTTGATACATGGTAAATCTCCTTTTAAAACATTAAGTTAGGAAAAATCCATGATCATTATGAATTTTCCCGCTGCAGTTATATTGCACTGCACAATTTGAATTATAAGGGCTGCAGAATCGCTGTCAAGGGTTTAGGGTAAATATTTATTGCATTGCAGCACGATAAGTCAGTAAACGCTGACTTTGACGCCGATCACAGTGCCCGCTAGCATCAAAAAAGAAAGGAATCAGGCTGTCGCAGCACATGCTCAAACGCCAGTAACGTAATTCAACATGTTGTTTTAAAAGGATAATATGGCTACACTGTTCAGCAAAATCATCTCCCGCGCCATACCCGCAGACATCGTTTATGAGGATGAACATTGCCTCGCCTTTCGTGATGTCAACCCGCAGGCGCCCATCCATGTACTGCTCATACCGAAACAGGAGATTCCACGGCTCGCCGATGCGGTGGCGTCAGATCAGGCGCTGATGGGGCATCTGTTGCTGGCAGCTGGAACCGTGGCGAAACAGCTGGGCATCGGCGAGGCGTTCCGTCTGGTCGTCAACAATGGGGCGGATGCCGGTCAGTCAGTATTCCATCTGCATCTGCATATACTCGGCGGGCGTCCGCTGCACTGGCCGCCCGGCTGAACCGGCTACAGGATGCTCAGTCTACGACCAGCGTAGGTATTGCCACGCTGAATTGCACACCGCTGCCATCGGCAAGATTTTCGGCGCGGACGTGCCCGCGGTGGAATTCTGCAATCAGCCGCACGATGTAGAGGCCCAGTCCGAGATGAATGTCTTGCGCCTGGGCGCTGCGTGCCGACTGCATGGATTCGAACAGGCGCAGGTTTTCCGGCAGCAGTGGTCCGCGATTGCGCACCGTCAGCACGGCAGTGGTGCCGCGCAGTTCCAGCGCGACTCGGACCGGCGATTCGGCGGTGGCGAAATCCATGGCGTTGACCGCGAGCTTGTCGAGCATCTGCGCGTAGAGATCCGGCGCTCCACTGAGCATCACCGGATACGGCGGCAGTTGCAGATCAAAGCGGCTGCCCGGATAGGCGGCGGCGTATCCGGCCACGCATCCGGCCACCACGGCTTTTGCGTCATAGCGTTCGCGTTCCCCGCTGCGCACCGCCTGCTCCAGGCGCGACGCCTCTGCCATGCGCGTCAACACAGTGTCCAGCCGCAGCAAACCGCCCTCGGCGCGGTCCAGGTAAACATCCGCGTCTTGCGGCAATGCCTTCATGCGCAGATTGTCCAGCGACGAGCGCACCACGGCGATCGGCGTGCGCAGTTCGTGCGCCAGCCGCCGCGCCAGGTCTTCGAGGTAGGCGTTGTAGTCCGAGAGACGCGTCAGCGCCAGTGAAAAACTGCGCGACAGATCACCGATCTCGTCGCGAGCCTGTCCGCCGCTGACCAGCGCACGTACGTGGCCGCGCGAATCGATGGCGCGTTCGGCCTCGTCGCGCAGCCGGCGCAGGCGCACGGAAATGCGTGATGCGAACAGAAAAAGCACCAGGGCCGCGGCGCCGAAGGCAATCAATGTCACCGCGATCAGACGTTCGATGGCGTGGTCGCGGAAAGAAACTGCCGCCGCGGTGCTTTCCTCAACGACGGCCGCACCCACAACCGTTTCGCCGATCCATACCGGATGCGTCGCTGTGACGATGGGGGCACTGCCGCCGGGGCCCGGCCGGCGTTTCAGACTGGGCGCGCCGTCCAGTGCACGTTCGACTTCGCGCCCGCCGAACACTACATCGTTGGGTATGGACTCTTCCGCCGGCAGATCCGGTGCCTCCAGCCAGCGCACCAGCAGCGGGCGCAGAGCCACCCGAACCGCGCGCTCAATGACGCCGAAGGTGGTTTCATCGGTAACAGGGAGTGCGTCACTAATGTCGCCGGAGACGGCGATCAGCCGCAGGCGGTTGTCGACCACCCAGATGCGCAGGCCGCTGCGCGCAAGGCCGGTGACCAGCGAGCGCACTTCGGCGCGGGCGGCGTCACCGTCGGATGAATCCTCGCGCAGCGTGGCGAGCCGCGGCCGGTCGTGCAG
>JBBKXO010000355.1:0-5105 GCA_037969525.1 Burkholderiales bacterium
GTCTGATAGGGGCCGGTTTCGCTGCGGCCCTGCCGCCACAAGGCACGCCGGCCTTCGGTCATGCGGGCGATGATCTCGGCATCCTCGACAGCGGTTTCACGATAAGCCGTCTGTTCGGCTTCGACAAACTCGCGTTCGAATAACGCGATGTCTTGCGGATAATAAAACTCGACGATGTTGCTGCAGGCCTCGGGACCGCGCGGCACGATAGTGCTGACCACCAGCACGTGGGGATACCACTCGACCATGATGTTCGGGAAGTAAGTCAGCCAGATGGCGCCGTGTCCCGGTTGCCGGCCTTCACTGTAGCGCAGCAACTGTTCATGCCAGCGCTGATAGACCGGGCTACCCGGCCGGGCCAGTGCATTTTTGATGCCGCAGGTCTGCACGCTGTGCCAGTCACCGAATTCCCATTGCAGATCGGAGACGTTGACGAAATGACCCAGCCCCGGATGGAAGGGATCGACGTGATAGTCCTCCAGATAAACTTCGATGAAGGTTTTCCAGTTACAGGCGTATTCGTCGATTTCAACGCGGTCGAGCATGTAACCCGAAAAATCCAGATCCTTCATTACGCCGAGACGGGCCAGGTCGCGCGCAACATCGCGCCGGCCCGCAAACAACAGGCCGTTCCAGTTCGAGAGTGGTGTGCGTGCAAGGTCCAGACAGGGGTTTTCTGAAAAGTGCGGCGCGCCAAGCAGCTTGCCGTCGAGGCCGTAGGTCCAGCGGTGCAGCGGGCAGATGATGTTTTTAGCATTGCCACGGCCTTTGAGAATCAAGGCCTGGCGGTGGCGGCAGATATTCGACAGCAGTTCGACACCGTTGCTGTTGCGAACCAGCGCCTGTGCGTTATCGAGCCCTTCGAGTACATGATAATCGCCGACGATCGGCACCATCAGTTCATGGCCGATATAACCGGGACCGTTGTCGAACAGCAGGCGCTTTTCGACTTCGTAGATCCGGGGATCGAAATACCACTGTACCGGGAGTTGCGGAGAGGTCTTGCGGAACGTGGTGACGCTGGAAAGATCAGACATGCAGCGGGGATTGATTACGGGTTGATCGGCCGGTGACGGTGAATTAACGTCATGATTCTTAAAGCGTTTTGGCGTCAGGTGGGGCCGCTGAAAAGAGCGGCTATTCTTTCCCACGGGGCTCCAAAAGGCAACAACAATTTCCTCGGTATCGGCTATACGCAACCGGCGTTCATCTTATAACTCATTGTTTATGAAAAGAAATATCTCCATAAAAGGAGGTTGCATTACCGCCGGTATTGTCGGTGTCGGTGACGATCGCAATGCCGCTGATCAGCGGTGCATCCTCGCCAAAGGCCCTGCGGAAATCGCTGGCAATATTGCGCTCGACATCCACCCACTGCCGGACGCGTGCCGCACCCGATTCGACGACGACCAATTTGACGCGGTCGGTATACGCGCTGGAGACTACGGTGCCGGCCGCTGCCTTGTTGTCCCACACATAACACAATGTGGCGGCGGGAAGATCAGGGTCGAACAGGGCGCGGGCCAGCCGCAGTTTGCTGCGATCAAAGAACGACAGTTTCTCCAGCGGATAATCGAACATCACATACAGCCGGGCCGGAAAATCGTCGCCTGCCTTGGTGTGCAGGTCGGCCTGTTCGACCAGCTTGGTGATTTTCCAGCGCCAGCGCAGCCAGGGAAATTCCGCCGGTGCGATGCGCAACTGCTGCGAGAGTCCGGATGCGCCTGCAGCCGAGTCTGCGCGCACCACGGTGACGCCGCCATCATCGACCAGCGTGTAGCGGGTGCGCACTTCGATATTGGGCGCAGTCATCGGTACCCAGCCGGCGGGCAAGCTGGTGCCGGGCCGGACTGAAGAAAACGCGGTCACTGTTGAAAACGGAGCCAACGTTTGCGCGTGCTGGGCGGCAACAGCAGCGCCGGCAATGATGGCGATAGCCACCGCACCAGACCAGAATTTATACCGGAACCGAAATATCATTTAGCAATCCCGATTGTTGCAGGCGACGATAGTCATCGGGGCGGTCGACATCCCACAGGGTTTCCATTTCGTGCCAGCGCAGGCCCAGCGCGCGCAGCCTGTTACGCGTCTGCGCCATCACCTGCGTGCCGCCCCAGGTGATGTCGCTGAACAGCCCGGGTTCGCTGCGCGCGAGGGCGACCAGGGCATAACCGCCGTCTTCCGTCGGGATGAATGCCGCAGTGTTGCCGTCGCGCAGCGCTGCAGCGGCGGCGCACAAATGCTGTGCCGTGAGCGCCGGGCAGTCGGCGCCTATGCACATCGCGAAGGATGCATGCTGCAAGGTGGTGGCCAGGGCATGCGCCATGCGCTCCCCCAGGTCGTCGCCATGCTGTACCTGCAGGGTCGCACCATGCGCTGCGGCGGCGGCCTGCAGCGCAGGATGTTCTGCATCGGGCGCGCACCATAGTTCCAGGCGTTGCGGAGCCGCAGCACGCGCGGTGCTCAGGGCGCGTGAAATCAGGCGCTCGTGCAATGCTGCTGCGCCCGCCGCACCGAGTAGCGGGATCAAACGGGTTTTTGCCGCACCTGCGACTGGTGCCTTGGCAAAAACCAGAATGGCGGTATCAGGATTTGTGCTGGACATAGCGTATTGCCAGTTTGCCCGGATCCGCGCCCAGCCAGTAAGCCAGGCGTAGGTGCCACATCAAAAATATCGTGCGCCACACGCCGTGTTTTTCCCAGCGCCGGCCGGAGGTTGTCAATGGGTGAGCGATGCACAGTGGCGCGCCGTAGGTTTTCAGTTGTCGCGACAGCGCGATGTCTTCCATGAGTGCGATCTCCGGAAAGCGTCCGGCAGCTTCGAACAGGGAGCGGGTGACAAACAAGCCCTGGTCGCCGGTGGCGATGCCGCTGAGGCGGGAACGCCAGTTCATCAGCAGGGCAATCATGGGGAACAGCGGGTGGCTGCCGGAAATCCGCACATCGAAGCGCCCCCAGCTGTGGCGGCTGCGTGACAGGCCGTTGATGATCAGGGCATCGGCGTTTTCGGGCAGACGCGAGTCGGCATGCAAAAAGCACAGGATTTCACCGCTGGCAGCGTTTGCACCGGCATTCATCTGGTGTGCGCGACCCGGCTGCACGACGAGCACCTGGTCGGCACGGCTCTGTGCAAGTTCGACGGTGTGATCGCTGCTGCCGCCGTCAATCACCATCACCTCACAGCCACGCGCGCGCAGTGGCGCCAGCGCTTCCAGCGCATCGACGATGACGTCTGATTCATTGAGACAGGGGATGATGATGGATAGCAAGCGGCAGGCGTTTTCTGGTGTCGGGCTGTAATTGAAGCGCAGGATGGCGAGGCAAATAATAAAACATGTGCGGGAAGCGTGTCAGCGCACCGGATCAAAGAAGTGTCGTCCCTGCAGCGGAAGCCGGTGGTGGTGACAGAGCAGGAGCAGAATTATGCGTGCTACGCTGCGCAATACGCCATGGGCCAGAAATTTGCGCGCATCGGTGACTACGGTGGCTGGCAGCATTTCCGGCACGGTGATCAGTCGCAGGCGCTCGGAGAACTTCACGTCCTCCAGATCGGTTTCCGGGAAACCGCCCAGCGCATTGAACAGCTGACGGCGCACGAACATCGCCTGATCGCCATAAATGATCTTGGTGCGTTTGCAGCGCCAGTTGTGCAATCGTGACACCAGGCGCAACAGCAGATGCGTATCGTTGAACGCCTGGTGAAAACACCCTACTTTGATTTGTGGCGGCAGCGCCGCAATGGCTTCAAGTGCGTCCGTCGGCAGCAGCGTATCGGCATGGAGAAACAGCAACCACTCGCCCCGTGCTGCCTGTGCCCCGGCGTTCATCTGTGCGCCGCGGCCGCGTTGTGCGGTGATCCATTGCACACCGGGCTGATTCGCGACGAGTGACGTGGTATCCGTGCTGCCGCCGTCGCATATTACAGTTTCGTGCGGGAAGTCCTGAGCGGCGAGCAGCGCCAGAGTGCGAGGCAGCGCGCGTTCTTCGTTGAGCGTGGGGATGATCACGGAAATCATGGCTGCCATGGTCCGTGTGGCAAGCAGGCGCGACGATGCCAGTCATCCAGCCGTGTTTCGATACGCCGCCAGTATGCCCCGGCGTCGAGTCGTGCGTCATCAAGCAGTTCAGTCACCTGCATGGCCGCATGGCGTCCGAGCGTGCGGTAACAGTCGAGCGCGCTGATGGTTGCAGTGCTGTGGCCCAGAGTTTGCAGGCAGCGCGCACCCAGTTGCACATGGCCGTGCTCCTGGGCGAGTACCTTGCGGCGCAAGGCATGCAGTACTGCGCCTGCGGGGTGCACTTGATTGCCCAATTGTTCCAGCAGAACTTCACCCATATGTTCGACCACGCCCTGCAGACCCAGCAGCGAACAGGCAAGGTCCCCGGTGGCCAGGTCATGATCCAGACGTTGCCGCAATGCGGCGACCACATCCGGAGTACCTGTCAGAACCGGTGATGCGCCTGTCAGGTGCGCTGCGACACGGGCCAGTGCCGCATGGTTGCGCTCCTGCGCAGCCTGTACCTGCAGCGCGTGCCGCATCCACGGTACTGGAGCCAGGCGGGATTGTCGTGCTGCAGTAGCAGCGGCCAGTGTTTCGCCCTGATGCAGCACTTCCATCAAACGTGCAAGCTGGCGGGTTTTATTCATGTCGTGGGATGTTTGCGTAGAGACGGTCACTCAGCGCCGGACGTCGTTCAGGGACCAGTCATAATCCAGATGCCGGATCGATGCCTTGCGCTCGGCGATGATTTTCTGCTGCGCGGGATTGTCGGCGAGCAGGGCTGCGTATTTTGCGAAGAATTGTTCACGTGATTGCATTGCCGGGTTTTTGCCTTCAAAACCGCGATAACCGCTGGTCCAGTCCTCGCTGAACCATTTAAATATCTCTGAAACTTCCAGCGCATTGTCCTGCGCGTTATAGCGGTTGCTCGTGCGGTCGGACAGAAAGCGCCGGGTCTGCTCCTCCAGTTGTGCGTCCAGGCGCGCGGCGACAAAGGGCTCCTCGCGCAGCATGGGGCAGCCGACGGAGGCACAGTTCACTGCAAAATGCAGCCGCGGTTCATTGTAGACGCCGGGCTTGCGCAGGGTTTCGTGCTCGATCATG
>JBBKXO010000356.1:0-3726 GCA_037969525.1 Burkholderiales bacterium
CGACGTATTGAGTTGCAGGTAATCTTCACCGTCACGGATGCCGATGGCCGCATACGGCGGATAAGGCTCGGTGAGCGCGCCATGCAGCGAGCGGGCGTAGCTCTCCAGGCTGTTATAGCTCACGGCGAGTGCTGCCTGCGCCTCGCTCTGATAGCCCAGATTACCCATGCGTAGCGACGTGCTGCCGGGCAGATACAAGGTGCCGCCGGTCAACTCCTGTAGTGCGTGCACACGGCCGGCAACGAAACTCTTGCAGACCGCAGGTGATGCGCCAAACAAGTACAGCAGCAGCCACGAGTGACGCCGGAAGTTGCGTATCAGTGAAAAATACACCTCATTCTGGTAGGTCTGGGCCGGGCCGTTGTACGCATCCGTCTGTCGCAGCAATGGCCACGCCGCTTCCGGCAAAGAGAAGTTGTAATGGATGCCGGAGATGGTCTGCATGCGCCTGCCGTAGCGGTGCGCCAGTCCATTGCGGTACACCGTTTTCGTCCGACCCACATTGGAATGGCCATACTGCCCGATCGGAATGTCATCGTCCGCGGGCAGGCTGCACGGCATGCTGGCGCACCACAGCATTTCATCATTCACGTGCCGGTAAACCAGTTGATGGATCTCGGTGAGTTCCTCCAGGCATGACTCGATGCCATCATGCACACCGGTGATCAGCTCGAGCTGGGACTCGCTGAAATCGGTGGTGATGTGGGGGTGGCTCAACGCCGAGCCGAGTGCTGCCGGATGCGGCGTATCGGCAAGCATGCCGTCCGGCCTGACACGCAGGCTTTCTTTTTCGATGCCGCGCTGCAGCCTCTTCAGCATTCCGGGTTCGAGAGCCTGCAGTCGTTTATGGAACTGATTCAAACACGTTCTCCTGCAACAATAAACACACCAAAATAGCAGTTATAGTTCAGAACCAAAGGGTCCAGGAACGATTTATCGGGCTGGTGGCAAGTATATCGATACTGGCCCCTTTGATTGCGTTAATAGTCCACCAAGGAGCAACCACATGAAAAAATTCCTGGCGTTGTACAAAATGGATATGGCAGAAATGCAAAAGATGATGGCGAGCACCAGTGCCGAGGAAAGAAAGAAGAGCATGGGGGACTGGGAGGTGTGGATGAAGAAACATATGCCCAGTTTGGCTGACCCTGGCGGACCTGCTGGAAAGACCAAGCGTGTCGCGGCAAGCGGTGTGACGGATATCAAAAACGATATCGGTGGTTACTCGGTCGTGCAAGCAGAATCGTATGAAGCGGCTGCCGCCCTCTTTGGTGACAATCCGCATCTCGCCATGCCGGGCGCTACCGTGGAGGTTATGGAGATCATGCAGATGCCGGCAGCATGAATGGTTCGGAATCCTGCCGGATTTCGAAGAGAATTAAAGGGGACAGTAACCTAAGGTGTCGGAGTCGATCTCTTCTTAGAAAATTCCACTCCGGCACCTTTGATTTGTCCGCTACCTTTGATTAGTCTGGCTGGATCACCGCTGCGCCGGGAGAGATCAGGAGAGCTCACATGTTTTTGATCACGAATCGCGCTGTTGACGACACCAAAAAAGGTATCGATGCTCTGGGCGACATCCCCAACCCCAAGGGCCCGCTCGAACTGCGCATGGCTGAAGCCACGCGGCGCGGCAAGGGTTGGCGGGTCTCGATCCTCCCCGACATCTGCACGCCCGCGATGCTCAAGTCGGCTGGCATCAAGCCGCAACAGGACGCGCAGGGCAAGGATCTGCCCGTCTACGCCAGCCGGTATGTCGCATACAAGCTGCTGCTTCAACTCAAGGCCCGCCAGAAAAAAAACAAGGCGCCCCCGGCACTGGCCCTGTTCGTGCATGGCTACAACAATGACGTGGCTGCGATACTCGAGCGCGCCCAGACCTACGAGGATCTCTACGGCATTGAGGTCGTTGCTTTCACTTGGCCGGCAAACGGTGGCGGCCTGAGCGGCGTGTTGAGTTACCGCAGCGACAAGCGCGACGCGCTCGCCTCGGTGGGCGCTTTCGATCGCACCATCATCAAGCTGGATCAGTATCTGAAAGAGATGAACGGGGAGCGCGTCGACCGGATCGAAAACGCTGCTGCCGAGAAGCATGGTGATGACGCCGCGGCCTGGGACGAAAATTTCGCGCGGGAAATGATGCGCGAGTGCCCGTTCACACTGAATCTGATCCTGCACAGCATGGGCAACTACGTTTTCAAGCACTACATGAGTTCGTCAACCTACAGCGGCAACCGCCTGGTGTTCGACAATGTCATCATGGCCGCTGCTGATGCGAACAATGCCGGCCATGTGGACTGGGTGGACCGCATCCAGTGCCGCAAGCGCGTCTACATCACGATCAACGAAAACGATGTCGCCCTGCAGGCCTCGCGCATGAAGGCGGGCGAGGAACAGCGGGCCCGGCTCGGGCACTGGCCGTACGAACTGGATTCGCGCCGCGCCGTCTACGTCAATTTCACGGCGGCGGCGAAAGTCGGCGATTCACACGCGTACTTCGAAGGCAGGCCTGCTCAAAACGCCCGTGTGCGGAAGTTTTTCCGGCTGTCCCTCAACGGTGCAGTGGCCGAAGATGAGCTCGACTACGATGTAGCCAGGAACATGTACTCCATCGGGTGACGGTTGATGGAAATGAAAAGCACCGGGGTCGATTTCTTTTTCAATAAATTGACTCCGGCACCTTTGGTTCTGGATTAGTTACTCTGACCCCATAGAGTTCTGCCCCCGGTTCTTGAAGTTCACTTGGTTACGATCAGCGGAATCACCATACCCGCGGCATAGTGACCCGGCAGATTGCATATGAGCAGGTAATGTCCCGGTGCCAGCGTGAGTTCGAGAGTCTTCGTGTCATTGGGCTTCATCCCATGCGTCTCGCCCAGGATCTTTACCTGATCTTCGATCACCCGCCACGTGTTGTAATCGTAAGGGAGCGCTGCATCGAGGCTGCCAACCGCAACGACAGCCATTTCGTGGATTTCACTCTTCGACAGGTTGGCGACCTCGAAGCGGATTTTGCCGGCCTTGACCGTGTCGTGATCGGTCCTGATGAACATCATGCCGTGACCCATCATGCCGTAGCCGGGCCCGTAGCCGCCGCGGCCCTGCATACCGTAGCCGTCCGGACCCATCATGCCGGGGCCACCCATGCCGCGGCCCATCATCCCGTGACCGTAGCCACGCGCACCGCGATCCATCATGTGCCCGCCCACTGACGTCATATCCAGCAGAGAAACCTTGACTGCCGTGGTTTGCGCGTGGGATACGACGGAAAAAGTAAGTGCCACCAGCATGAGCAGCCCGGTCGTTAATCTGCTAATGGAAAAGCGCATGATTAGCCTCCTGTAATGGGGTGTTGCGGCATGAATCCGCAGTTGGACATTTACTTTTTTACCCCCTTCACCTTTCTTTTTGTTGATCTAACGCAACAAAACAGGGCTTAGGCCTGCGCAACCCAACCATAGGTAGCGGAGTCGATTTCTTTGACAACGATTCAACTCCGGTACTTTGTAAATCATGATCGGGGCCACCCAGATGCCGTGATAATCTTCCGGCAGCGAAAGCGATTGCCGGACGGCAATGGCAATCTGTAATTCCGATAACAACAATCCCGAAGCAGGATGACCATGACTACCGCAGCATTTGATTTCACACCGCTGTTGCCCGCGGGCCTGCCGCCAGCGGCGGCGCGCTGGAACGGGCGCGTCAAATACGATTTCACCGGCGGCA
>JBBKXO010000357.1:0-2566 GCA_037969525.1 Burkholderiales bacterium
GTTTTCTTTTGCAGATCAGTGACTGCGGTTCGATGGCCATTACAAACACTTACAAAATCCCCGGGGACATGCGGGCACTAGTACCTGTCCAATAGGCACAAGGAGGACTTGCACATGAATACTTCAGTCAAAGCACTCATTGCTGTAACCGGGCTGGCCTTATTGAGCGGCTGCGTGGCGGTTCCGGTTGGTGGCGGTTACTACGAGCCGGCGCCGGTGGTTTACGCACCAGCTCCCGTCATCTACGGGCCGTCTGTTCGCTTCGGAATCTATGGCGGCTATGGACGCGGTGGTCACGGCCATGGATACCGCGACCGCGGTCGCGGCCACCGCCACCGTTAAATCCGCAATTTGGAGTTTAAAAAAGAGCGAGAAAACAACATGCGCTACGCACTCATTGCATTGTCGATATTGATGGGAACGGCTGCCCCGACCATGGCCCAGGTCAGCGTCACGGTTTCGATTCCAGGTGTGAGCATTGGCATCAACCAGCCGGTGTACCCGGAACTCGTGCTGGTGCCCGGTTACCCGGTGTATTACGCACCGCAGGCGCAGACGAACTATTTCTTTTATGACGGCCTGTACTGGGTGTACCAGGATGATCGCTGGTATTCGAGCTCCTGGTACAACGGACCCTGGGAGTTCGTGGAGCCGGACTTTGTGCCGCTGTTCATACTGCGGGTTCCCGTGCGCTACTACGTCCATCCTCCTGTGTACTTCCGCGGCTGGGTGGTCACCGCGCCGCCGCGCTGGGACGTGTACTGGGGGCCACGCTGGGTCCAGCATCGCCATGGCTGGGACCATTGGGATCGCCGCGTGGTGTATGCGCCTGCTCCGCTGCCGGTGTACCAGCGGCACTATGTCGGCGACCGCTATCCCCGGGGCGAGCAACAGCACGCGGTGCGTGAGCAGAATTACCGCTACCAGCCGCATGATGGCGTAGTGCGCCAGCATTATCAGAAGCGCGCCGTTCCACGGGAACAGACTCCTGACCGGCCTGGACCACAGCGCGGCCCGGACGTGCCGCGCGCGCAGCAGCAATCGCAGGGCGACCGTGAAGACATGCGAAGACCGGCATTCAACCGGACTCTGCCTCCACCAGGTAATCCGGCGGCCAGAGTTCAGCGGCAGCAACCGCGGGAGGAGGGCGATCGCCGAGCGCCTGCATCTGTTGAGCATGCACCACGGGCCAGTTCGAACATACCGCGCGCACAGCGCTTGCAAGACGGACCAGACATGCGCAGGCCTGCATTCGACCAGCCCCATCCTCGGCAAAGGGCCCCGGAAGCAGTCCGGGATCAGCGACAGCAAGTACAACGACAGCAAGTACAACAACAGCAAGTACAACAACAGCAAGTACAACAACAGCAAGTACAACAACAGATCAACCAGCGTACGCAGCAGATGCATGCACCGCAAAGCCGGGGTGCGTCACATCAACCGAGGCTCAATGCAGAGCGCAGCCAGGGACCGCGGCAGGGGAGAGGTCGCGAAAATAGTCCGGTGCGCCAATAACTGTTTAATCTAAAGCCGTATTCTGCGCCCGGGACAGGATGTTCCCGAATCGGCGGGCTGCTGTGCTGATCGCACTGACCTTGGACTTTATGATTAAATTGCCCTGTTTATGACAATCATGGCGAATACCTTTTGAAAACTGACAAACCCGAAACTGGCCGCAAAGCTCAAATAGATGCACTCCTGCTGCAACTCCCCGGGGTCAGCGCAAATAAAATTAACGGTCTGGATGCTTATTTCGTCAGCGACAAGATGTTCGCCTGCATCAGCGGCAACGGCATCGGACTGCGCCTGCCAGCCGCCACCGCGACCGAGCTGCAGTTCTCCAGAGACAATGTGGTGCCGTTTCAGCCCGCCGGTTTGTCCAGCACCAGGGAATGGATACAGATCGACCGCGCGGATGCCGTTGAATACGCGAAGGATCTCGAGCTGTTCCAGGCCTCGATCGAGTTTGTCAGGGCAGCGCGTAGCCGCTAACCCGTTCCGCGAATGACCGTTAGCGGTCTGCCGCCGGCGCCAATCCGCATTGCTTAATGACCTGTGCGGCCGCGGGAGAAGTGAGAAACCGGATTAGCGCGCCGGCTGCATCCGCATCCCTGGCATGGCTGGCAATGCCCGCCGAAAACACGCTGACGCGCTGGACTTCGGGCGGCAGCGGGCCTACATACGTGATCCCAGGCACGGGTAACAAGGCGCTGATCTGCTGGAAGCCGATTTCTGCATCCCCCCGCGCGACCACTGCGCCCACACGCTCCCCCTTGATTTCCATGCACTTGCCCGCCAGTTCCTCGGCAATGCCCAGTTGCGCCAACAGTTCACCGGAGATGTAGCGGCCACTGACACTGGCCGAGTAGGCGACGGACTTTGCGTTGAGCAGGGTGCGCTTCAGGGCTGCGACCGAACTGATGTCTGGTGCGGAAGCACCGGCGCGGACTGCCATGCCGATGGCCGACCGTGCCAGGGGAGTACTGCTGCCGGCCGCGACGCGGCCGTTGCGGATCATATCGGCCAGTGCGGCATCCGCGACGATAACCACATCGACCGGCTCGCC
>JBBKXO010000358.1:0-2798 GCA_037969525.1 Burkholderiales bacterium
GTTCAATGGAAACGTGCTGGCCTTTATAGATCTTACGGTCAACGGCGGCGCAACCTCGTGTGGCAGATTGTTGTCAGGGGCGAACCCTACGGTCGGGTCTGGCGCGATCTCATTGGGCGGCGGCAGTACCGTGTCCGTGCCGGGGAATACGAATGCACCGCCCACCTGCTTGTAACCCAGGCATGAGGTATTCACTGTGAAAGCAGAATCCGTTACATCAGGGCATTGGAGAAAAACATGAAATCAGTAAAATCCTCAGCGGCGTTGGGTTTGAAGGCACTTGCCGTCATCGTCAGCCCGTACGCAGTGGCGGACGATACCGGCTATACCGGCTGGTACGGCGGGATCAACGCTGGCCTATCCAAGGCGACCATCGACGATGGGAGGATCACCCGCAATCTGCTGACATCGGGGTTTACCGGAGTCTCGATCATCGATGATGAAAAGGATACCGGCTACAAGCTGTATGCGGGTTACCGGTTCAACAGGAATTTTGGCCTTGAATGGGGCGCTGTCGATCTTGGCAAGTTCGGATTTACGGCGACCACGGAACCGGCCGGCACCCTGAACGGTACCATCAAGCTCAGAGGCGGCTTTCTCGACGCCGTCGGCTTTCTGCCCATCACAGACAAATTTACTGCGCTCGGCCGGGTCGGTGTGCTCAGTGCCAATGCGAGAGACACGTTCACCGGAACCGGGGCCGTCATTGTGACGAATCCCAACCCCAGCAAGCGCGATACAAATTACAAGTTCGGCCTGGGCGTTCAATACGATTTCACGCCATCACTCGGCATGCGGGTCGAAGCAGAACGCTACCGCATCAATGATGCCGTCGGCAATAAAGGCGACGTCGATCTTTACTCGGTCGGCCTGATTTATCGGTTCGGCGGGAAAACACCAGCCCCCGCTCAGCGCGCGGCAGCGCCCGCATATGTGGCCGCTGCTCCTGCTCCTGCGCCGCAGCCCGTGGTTGCGCCACCGCCACCGCCGCCGCGAGTCGTGTCGCCGCCGCCTGCGGTGAGGAGGGTGACCTTCTCCGCGGATTCTCTTTTCGATTTCGACAAATCGACAGTGAAGCCTGCGGGCAAACAACATCTCGACAAGTTTGTGGGTGACCTGCGAGGCGTCGACTATGACGTCATCATGGTAACCGGACACACCGACCGGATTGGTGGACACGACTACAACATGGCGCTTTCGAAGCGCCGTGCCGAAGCGGTCAAGGACTATCTGGTGGTATCCGCAGGAATCCCGACTGGCAAGATTGCAGCCAGAGGAGTAGACGGAGCCAATCCTGTAACGAAACCCGGTGAATGCGTCGGCCAGAAAGCGACCAGGAAACTGATCGAGTGTCTGCAGCCCGATCGTCGCGTGGAAGTTGAAGTGACGGGAACGAGGTAGCCCGGGCAGAACAAGTCAGCGGCAATCAGGGTTCTCCCTGATTGTCCGCCAAGGATGCAGCAGCGGCGGAGTTCAGTGTGTGGTGAGCTGTGGCAGCAGGCGGTGGTATTCATGGGTCACCACGGCATAACATTCGCAGACCAGTGCTTCGAGTTGCTGCCGGTCCAGCACGAGGATCCTGCCGTGTTTGTAGTGGATCAGTCCCGCGGCCTGCAGCTTGCCGGCGGCCTGGGTCACGCTCTCGCGGCGCACCCCCAGCATGATGGCGATCAGTTCATGCGTCGCCAGTAGCTCGTTGGATGCCATGCGATCAAGCCGCAGCAACATCCAGCGGCAGAGTTGCTGCTCAATTCCATGAAAGCGGTTGCATACCGTGGTCTGCGCGGTCTGGGTAATCAGCGCCTGCATGTAGCACAGCAGGCAATGCTGCAGTGCTCCACCATGCTCGAACTCTCTCAGCAAAACATCGGCGGTAATCCGGAGGGCAAAGCCGGCGCTGCATACCACCGCCTGGCTGGTTTGGGGTTGCCCGCCCAACAACCAGGCAATGCCAACCGCGCCGTCGTTGCCGACCACTGCAATTTCTCCGGAGGATCCACTCTCCAACTCACAGCGCAGGGACACGATGCTGTTGGTGGGAAAATAAACATGGTGCAGACGTTCGCCACTTTCATAGAGTACACATCCCGTTTCCAGGCGCACCAGTTCCAACGCGAACGCGAGGCGCTGCAAAAGAACGGCGGGCAGCGTTGCGAGCAGTTGGTTCTTATACAGAACCGGAAGAATCAGCTGATCGACACGCGACGACCCCACAGGGAATGAAACCCTGATTGGATGTGCAGAAATTGCAGTTTGTCGCCACATGATAAAAAGATTACAGGGAATTTTCCGTGGATTATGTGCTATCCCGTACATAGTGCAGCGCTAACACATAACCTGCTGATTTTAAATGTTATTATTTTTACTTTCGGCAGCATGACCCTATCGTTGTACGAGCCTGGCCCGGCCCCAACCCTCTGCAGTCACCGTGGCTTGGTGGCTGGAGAGCGGATCAACGTACCAACTGGTTGATCTCGATGATAGGCAGCAGGATGGCGAGCACGATCATCAGCACCACGCCGCCCATCAGCAGGATCATGACCGGCTCGATCAGCGTCAGGAAAACCGCCAGCCGCCGCTCCAACGCGCGCGTCTCGAGCTGTGCCGCCCGCTCAAGCATGTGCTCGAGCCGGCCGCTGGTCTCGCCGCTCGCCACCAGGTGCACCAGCAGGGGCGGAAACACTTTGGCTTCGCCCAGTGCGCGCGCCAGGCTTGCGCCCTCGCGCACCCGGTCGATGGCGCGCGTGACGGCCTCGCGCATGACCACGTTCTCCATCACCCGGGCGCCCGACTCCAGC
>JBBKXO010000359.1:0-7611 GCA_037969525.1 Burkholderiales bacterium
GCGCAGCTACAATTGAGTGTGGCGGAATGGTGCTGACGGGAAATTGAATGCCTGGTTTGAGCGAAGGCGGACATTCAAATGGCGCCAAAACGCCTCACTACAGTGAGGCAGGGCCGATACTGGTTACGCAACCGCTGGTTTTCCCTGTCGATTGCTCAAAATCTGCGCCAGATCAAGATTGCTGGTGAAACTTGAGACTAAATTAGTCGTCAAGGAGGGCGGCAAAGCTAAATCTGATTGGGGCAGAGGCACAGTAACCCGGTCCCCGGGATTTCTGTCAGACCGGCTCCACGCCCATAGGCGCATAGATTCAGATGAGCTTGCTGGAGAGTGCGTTGTGACAGACGCGGCTCCCGCCCTCCTGCACGCTTGATTGCGCCGGGTTAATTTCTTTGATTGGCGACGATTAAAGTGGAATCTAATCGCGCCCTGTTCCTTCTGAAATATTTTGTTTAAATATTTCATATTAAGGAGACGCTATGTTTAAAGTGATCCCAAACGGTCCCAACCGCTTAGACATAGAATTTAGCGGGAAACTAAACAGTGATCAGATGAAACTCGCGCTTGATGAATTCGTCAGCAAGAGCAAGGGCATTGAGCACGGAAAGATGCTGTATCGAATTGATGACTTTGAGATTCCGACGCTCGGTGCTATCGGAATTGAATTGTCACGGCTACCCGAGCTTTTCAAGGTCATCAGAAGATTTGACCGTGCAGCCGTTCTGGCTGATAAGGGATGGGTTAGGTCGGTGAGTGAGATCGAAGGCGCACTGATACCTGGCCTTGAAATTAAGGCATTTCATCGAAACAATCAGGCAGAAGCAGAGGCTTGGTTAACTAGTTAGGCTTTTCTTCGTTTGCTGCAGCTGAATGTGTGATTTCGAGGTTGGCCATACTCACGCGTAAAAGTTTTCACGGTAGCTGTAATCAGCCCCCCTTGGTTTGAAGCTGACGGTATCTGTGCGCTTTTTGATTTATGTCAAAGTCAGGAGATGCGCTGTCGAGCACTATTATTATCGCTACCGTTTTTTGGAGGTGACCAGAGATGAAAACAACGGATATTTCGGCGCTTGCACGCCACCTTTTTGAGACACATGGCGCAAAAGCCATCGCCGATGCTGCTCAAAAGTCCGCGTTTTTTGCGAGCGCTGGCGATGAGGAGCAGGCGAAAGATTGGCGGCGGGTGGAGGCTGTATTACTTGAGATGCAAGGCCCACACGAAAGTTAAGCGCCTAGGCATCACGGCAGGAGAGGAAAATCAGGCCGGTGCGATGATTAACCGAACTGGACGCAACGGAGCAGCCTGCATTCAATGCACCCTGGTTTTGGATGCGGTGCCGCCGCTATCCGCCTGAGACTGGTTATCCTGTTCGGTGCGTGAAGGCAGGCCAATGCCCCATTGCGCCTGTTCCTGCAACCTGTTCAGCAGCAGTATCATTTTCTGGAAAACAGGTGTGGTGATCTTGATATTTACGTTTTGCCTGGTTGCCAGCCCCAGGTCGATGGACATCAGTCCGTTTGCCGATTTCACTGCAACGGCGGTGACCAGTATCGGATTTTCACCGAGTACCAGATTGCCGCCTGACGCATAAGACTCGTTAAACTGAGTAGTCTGTATTGCGGCCTGTTGCTGAAACTCCTGAATGGCTTCCGCGGTTTCCGGTGCAAAGTTTTTTTTGAGGACTTCAGTCACCACATGCTGCCTGCTCTGAATGATCGTCCTGGTCGTGTTGCGCGTCAGCCAGAAGCGGAACTCACGGTCGTCATCCGTATTGAATCGAAACAGCAGCCGGTCTTCGTCGGCTGCCCATTGACCATTAAATTGTTTGATCGTCATGCGATTGCTCCGCTGATTGTGCGAGTGCCCGCCAATGGCAGCAGTAATCCAGCCCGGCCCCAGGGGTAGCTAATTCGTCATGTACACCTTTGTGGTGTCGCGGGGCTGTTCCAATTCTACCTGCATGTGGGAGCAGACTGGAACCCGGGCGCAGCCTGATTGCTGCTGTGCCGGATGTTTGCATTCCATGTTTGCGTTACAGTGCCGAAAGCGACCCGGCCCAACTGGGTTGCTGCGTTGACGTTAATTGCGTTAATTGCCGTCGTAAAGTGTTCATCAATTATTGTTCAATATATATTCGACGATGCATCAACAGAGTAACGGCATTCATAAAGAGATCAGCTGACCATGGATTTTTCACTGAGCCCGGAGCAGCGACGCTGGCGCGATCTGGCGCGTGAGTTTGCTGAAACAGTCATCAAGCCCGACGTCATGCGCCGTGACCGGTTGGCCACGGCGGAGGAGCGCATTCCCTGGGACTGGATACGCGAAGCAGACCGGCAGGGCATACGCACCATGGGCGTGTCCAGGGCGTTCGGCGGTGCCGGGTGCGACATTTTTACGATGTGCTTGGTGGGCGAGGAGCTCGCGGTCGGGGATCTGGGCTTTGCCGTGATCATGGATCAGTGCTGGAAGATGGCGAATCTGTTCAGCGACGCGATGAATGTCGAGCAGCAGCAACGCTTTATTCCGCAGTTTGTGACAGATCCGGAAGCCACCACCGCGATTGCCATTACTGAAGCCGGTGCGGGCTCCGACCATCAGGGGTATTACGATTCGCCGGACATCGATTTCAGAACCACGGCGGTTCGTGATGGCGAACATTACGTCATCAATGGCACCAAGCGTTATGTGTCCAATGGCAGCATGGCCAAGCTGTATTTTGTGGTAGCGCGCACCGATTCCAGCCGTTCGCTACGTGATGGCGGTAGCGTTTTCATTGTGCCTTCGGATACACCGGGCTTTCGCGCCGGATTTTTTCATGAAAAAAGCAGCCAACGTCTCGCCACGAACGGCACTTTTCATTTTGAGAACTGCCGCGTGCCCGCGTCAAATATCCTGGTCGGCGAGGGCATGCTCGGCCGGTTGCGCAGTGACTATATGTGGGGGAGCAAAGCTGAAGCTGGGGCCACAGCCCTGGGTGTGGGGCGTGCTGCTTATGAATACGCACTCGAATACGCCAGGCAGCGTGTGCAGGGCGGCAAACCCATCATTGAACAGCAGGCGGTGGCGATGATGCTGGGTACCATGGCCATGAAAATCGATGCCGCACGACTGCAGATCTGGAAAGCAGCCTGGCTTGCTGATCGCAGGCAACCCGAAGCGCGGACGCTGGGCTTGCTTGCGAAAGTGAACGCTTCGGAAACGGCTTTCGATTGTTGCCGGCTGGCGGGCGAGGTTCTGGGCGGCGCTTCAATCATGCATGACCACCCGGTAGAGAAATACCTGCGCGATTCCTCTAGCTTTTTGCATTCGGATGGCACTAACCAGGTGTGTCTGCTGCGCGCGATGCAGGGCATTGCCAGTACAGGCGATACGGGACTTTACGGTTTTTGAATCGATGTGGGAGTGGCATCAGGAATGCATGCGTACGTGCTTCAGCTCAATTCCTGAAATGTGCAGCAACATCTCATTTTCCGTCCCATTCATCATCGCTCATGTAGGGGCGGGTCGGCCGGCTGGGCAGGTCATTTCGGCGATAGTTCAATATGATGAGCGCCACAAGGCCGACGACTACGCAAATCAGTGTCGCGGCCACGGCAATAAATACGGTGTCGTCAGTCATGAGAAGGAAACATTTATCTGCGCCGGGTAATAGTGGAAAATCCCCGGGCCGGCGACTTGCCTGGCCTGCTTACTTGACCCGGGTGCTACGCGGCAATATACATCTAATATCCTGATGGCCAGTGCCTGGCCCGGCGGGATTGGCAATAGCCGGCAGGATTTGTCCTGATCACAAATTGAAATCTGCAGAAAGCTGGAAATGCCCATGAGCAAGGAGAAAGTGGAAATCGCGGTACTTCCCGGTGACGGCATAGGCGTCGAAGTAGTCGCTGCCGCCGTTGCCGTTATGGATGCGGTGCAGTCCAGGGTGGGCAAATTTAATCTGCATTTCACGGAATATCTGGCGGGAGCTCTGGCTTATCAGCAGACCGGCACTGCATTGTCCGAGAGCACCGTGCGGGCACTGGAAGGCGCGGATGCCATCCTGCTGGGCGCCATGGGATTACCGCACATACGCTATGCCGACGGCACGGAAATCTCACCCCAACTCGATATTCGTGAGCAGCTCGAACTTTACGCTGGCGTGCGGCCGATCAGGCCGCTCAAGGGGCTGGCGCTCAAACTGGCGGACCCGCGGGCGGCCGATATCGATTTCGTGCTGGTGCGCGAACAGACCGAAGGCTTGTTTTATGAGCGCGGTAAAACCCTGATGAAAGGTGACGAAGAGGCACGAGATGCGATGGTGATCACCCGCAAGGGCAGTGCGCGGGTTTTTGATTTTGCATTCCGGTTGGCGGAGCGGCGCAAGGCCCGTGGTCGTCCGGGCAGGGTGACTGGTGTGGACAAGGCCAACGTGCTGGGGTCCATGGCTTTTTTCCGGCGGGTGTTCGAGGAGCGTGCAACAGCCTTTCCCGATATCATCGCCGAATCCGCCTACGTCGACGCCATGGCGCTCAACCTGGTGATGAAGCCCTGGGCCTACGATGTGCTGGTGACTGAAAACATGTTCGGCGACATTTTGTCCGATCTGAGCGCCGGACTGGTCGGCGGCATGGGCATGGCGCCTTCGGCTGATATCGGAGACAGGCATGCGCTGTTCCAGCCCGCGCATGGCTCGGCACCGGACATAGCCGGCAGTGGACGCGCCAATCCAACGGCAACCATTTTGTCGGTGGCGATGATGTACGAATGGCTGGAAGAGCGCTGCGGCCTGGATGCCTTCGGTGATGCCGCTGATTTGCTGCAGCAATCCGTAGAACGAGTGTTTGCGGATGGCACGGTGATGCCGTTCGAATTCGGCGGCAGCAGCGGCACTGATGCCATTGCGCGCGCCGTGATCGAGCAGGTGAAAACCGTGCGGATGCACGCAGCTTGAGCAGTCGACTGTTGGGTGGATGGAATGCGGTTTAGCAGAACGGGTGGCGTCATTTGACCGTGGCATAATGCATCAGGGATCGGGCGTAAATAATGGATTTTTGGCAGCATTGCGGTTATCACCTGCTCAATCGGGGAGCCGACGGGCATCTGCTCGTTACCGACGACTATCTGAGGATGTATTACACGCGCCCGGAAATGGCGCCGGTGGCGGAATCCTGCGCCGCTGAACGGCAGGCGCATCAGGCGTTGCTTGAAGAACCACGGCGGACGGTGGCGGAGGGTGAAATCGCCGCATTCGCCGACCCCGATGCCCAGGAAAATTATCGTGTGATGCTGCGTTTCCGCGATCAGCTGCTCGCGGCACCAACGCTGGAAAGTTTTTATTTCGGCCTGTTCCGGCAGGACGTTGCTGTGCCGCCCGCCTTCATCTACCACACGGCCGAAGTCATACTGCGCGGCATGCTGGACGGTGTGGACAACGGATTGCTGGTGCGCGCAGCGGAGGTTTTTTTCCGACAGCAGCGCATCAGCGTGAAAGACGGCGCGGTGATGCTGGCCGATGCGGAGACCGTCAATCTGCATGCAGAGAGCGGGGGGCTGGGCAACCTGGGGCGCATGCTGCTTGAAGTGAACGCACCGGTGCGTTCAATGGATCTCGATGTACTGACTGATGCCAACCATGACGAGTATTTCAAGCGCGATGAGCGTCGCGACACCGTGCTGCAGGTCAATCCCGGATCGCCCGGCTCATTGGCGCTGTGCGATCTGCTCACGCGCTGGGTCGCACATTTCCACGGCCTCGCAGTGAAAGTTACGCCGATCCGCGAGATTCCCGACGAGGATTGGGTATGGCATGTTGGCCTCGATGTCGAGGCCAGCGCGATGCTCAACGACATTTATTCCGGCAGTGAGGTGGATGAAGAACGCATGCACCGCGTCGTCGGTCTGTTTCGCATGGATTTCGCCGATGCCGGCGCAGTGCAGCCTGAGTTGAATGGTGCACCTGTATTCCTCGGTATGGCCATGACCACGGACGGTAATCTGCGCCTGAAGCCGCAGAACCTGCTGATGAACCTGCCGTTGGCGAGGCGGGCATGAACATGGACGCCGCAGGTGATTCACCGGAGGCGCGTGCTGCGCAGGAATGGCGGCGCATTGCGCGCATGCGCGACGAAGACGTATCTCTGGCAGAAGGCGCACTGTGGATCGCCGCCGAGGAGTATCCCGACCTCGTCGTCGATGAGCACCTGGCGCGGTTGCACGATATGGCAGCGCGCCTGCGCCAGCGCCTGCGGGCGGATGTAGCGACCGCTGAAAAGCTGTTGGCGCTCAACCACTATCTGTTCGATGAGCTTGGCTTCACGGGCAATACTGACGACTACTACGATCCGCGCAACAGCTACCTCAATGAAGTGCTCGAACGCCGCCTTGGCATACCGATTACGCTGGGCGTGGTTTACATAGAGATCGGGCGGCGCATCGGCATCAGCCTGCACGGCGTGTCGTTTCCCGGGCATTTTCTGGTGAAATGCGCGCTTCGTGACGGCGTGGTGGTGCTTGATCCATACAGCCGTGGCGTTTCGCTGGGTGTGGACGAGTTGCAGCAGCGGTTGCGGGCGGCAGGCAGTGAGGGCGATGTTGACGAAGCCATACTCAGCCATCTGCTGAGCGCCGCCTCCAACAAGGAGGTGCTGGCGCGCATGCTTCGCAATCTCAAAGGGGTGTATTCCCGGCAGAGCGACTGGCTGCGTGCCTTGTCATCCAGTGAACGGCTGATCGCGCTGATGCCGGATGACGCGGGAGAGGAATACCGCGACCGCGGTGGCATCTATTTGAAGTTGGAATGTTTTCGTGCCGCGCTCGGCGATTTCGGCACTTATCTCAAGCAATGTCCTGGTGCGCCGGACGCTGAAAACGTCCGTGAGCAAGTCGCTGAACTTGCCGTACGAGTTGCACACCTAAACTGACGATGAAGATGCGACCCAGGTGCATGGTACGCAAGGCGGAGCGACCGACTCGCCGTTCTCCGCTGTTGTTCGTGCATGGCGCGTTTACCGGTGCCTGGTGCTGGGACGAGCATTTCCTGCCTTATTTTGCTGCCCGAGGATACGACTCCTGGGCCGTAGATTTGCGCGGCCACGGCGAACATTCGGAGGAGGTGCAACTTGCCTCGCTTGATGACTACGTGGCAGACGTGCTGCTGGCTATTGATCAGCTCGGTGAACCGCCGGTGATCGTAGGCCATTCCATGGGGGCGATCGTTGTGCAGCGTGCCGTGCGTCGGACCGCTGTACTCGGGGTGGCCCTGATGGCGCCAGTACCACCGCAAGGCCTGCTCGGCAGCAGTTTTCTGCTGGCTGCAAAAAATCCTGAAATATTAAATGAAATCAATAAATTACAAGTAACGCATGCGTTGCCGGAATCTCCGGACATGCTGCGTCAGGCGATTTTTTCGCCGCAACTCCCGACGGGCGACGTGCAGCGACATATGTTGCGCATGCGACCGGAGTCTCAACGCGCGCTGTTCGACCTGACCTGGCCGCAGCATTTCTGGATTGCGCGTGGCGATGTACCCATGCAGGTGTACGGCGCACAGCAGGACTATTTTTTTCCACCGCACGTCATCGAGGAGACTGCGCGCCTGCATGGTGTTGCAGCGGAGATCATTCCCG